>JBGQIT010000095.1:0-8528 GCA_041498575.1 Gemmatimonadaceae bacterium | reverse complement strand
TTTGGATCCGGTAATGGTGGTTCGAATCCACCAGGGGCAATTGATCCAGGTCCTTTGCCCACTTAACTTGTAAGGCTGCATGGACGGATTATCCGTACCCGCTCATGGCTTCAAGCTCATCGCCGGGCCCGGGAACCCGGATCTGTGTGGTGAGATCGCGCGAATGCTGGATGTTCCGTTCTGCAAGACGACGGTCAACCGCTTCGCCGACGGCGAGATCTTCGTCCGCATCGATGAGAACGTCAGAGGGAACGACGTCTTCATCGTGCAGCCGACAAATCCGCCGGCCGACAACATCATGGAGCTGTTGCTCCTGATCGACGCGGCACGCAGGGCTTCAGCGGCACGGATAACGTGCGTGATGCCCTACTACGGCTACTCGAGGCAGGATCGCAAGGACCAGCCGAGGGTTGCAATTGGCGCCAAGCTGCTCGCGAACATGATCACGGTGGCGGGCGCCAACCGTGTTCTGGGAATTGATTTTCATCAGCACCAGCTGCAGGGATTCTTCGACGTTCCGGTCGATCACCTGTACGCGGCGCCGGTGTTCGTTTCGCATTACAGAAAGAAGGATTTGCACGACCTTGTCGTAGTCGCGCCGGATGTGGGATCGGCGAAGATGGCGAGGGGATTCGCCAAGAGGCTCAACGGCTCGCTGGCAATCATCGACAAGAGACGGCCGAAGCCCAATGTGTCCGAGGTCGTCAACGTCGTCGGTGAAGTCGAAGGAAGAGATTGCTTGCTCGCGGACGACATGATCGACACCGCGGGAACGGTGTCCGAAGCTGCAATTGCACTGAAGGATCTGGGCGCGCGAGACATTTACGTTTGTGCCACGCACGCGCTCCTTTCGGGACCATCAGTGGAAAGACTCTCTAAAGCGCCGATCAAGGAAGTGACGGTGACCGATACCGTCATGATTCCGAAGGCGAAGAGATTCTCGACGCTGTGCGTCTTGTCGGTTGGCGATTTGTTGGCGAAGGCAATTCGCTACATACACAGCGAGCAGTCCGTGAGCTCGCTCTTCGAGCAGTGAGGTTCAGATGGCTGAAGTGACCTTGAAAGTCGCGAAAGAGTTCGCGGCAGCAGTTTTGGACTTTATCGAATGGGCGTTCCACAAGTTGGTCGCGCCCACAGGGATGAAATAGTCATGGCAATAGTCTCATTTAACGCGACAGCTCGTGAGAATACCGGAAAGGGCGCCGCCCGCTCCCTTCGCAGCCAGGGACAGGTTCCCGCTGTGATTTACGGTCACGGACGCAACCCGCTGCCCCTCTCGCTGAACGCGCGCGATCTCGACAAAATGCTTGGGCATATCCAGGCCGAGAGCACCGTCATCGAGGTGACGGTGGGCGGACAGACGGCGAAGACTCTCATTCGTGAGATCCAGCGCCATCCGATCAGGCGCCAGATTCTTCACGTCGATTTCCAGGCGCTCGTCGCCGGCGAAAAGGTCACCGTCAACATTCCGATCGTCCTCAACGGAATTCCGGAAGGAGTGCGGCTCGAGGGAGGAGTGATGGACCAGACGCTCCGCGAGCTCGAGATCGAGGTCGATCCGTCGGATATCCCCGATCGCGTCGAGCTGGATGTCACCAACATGGTGATCGGTGATTCGCTCCACGTCAGCGACATCAAGGTTCCCGAGGGCGTCAAAGTGCTCGACGATCCCGAGACTTCGGTCGCGGTGCTTGCCGCGCCGCGCGCGGTGATCGAGGAGACTCCGGCTGTCGAAGCAGTCGAGGGTGCGGCAGAGGGTGCGCCGGAACCCGAAGTCATCGGCAAGGGACCGGGTGACGAGGAAGAGGGTGAGGGCGGCGACGAGTCGTCCGGCAAGAAGGGCGGTGACTCGTCGAGCAAGAAGTAATTATTGGATAACCCTTGAAGGTCATAGTCGGTCTCGGGAATCCGGGCCGCGAGTACGCCGCGACACGTCACAACGTCGGCTGGTGGTTGATCGACCACCTCGCCGACGTTTGGCATTTTGACGGCTGGAAGAAGGACGGCGAGTCGCACGTCGCGAACGGGACCGTCGGCGGAGTGAAGGTCCGGCTTGTGAAGCCTCAGACGTTCATGAACTTGAGCGGCCAGGCACTCAGGAATTTCGTGCGGCGGCCGTTCTGGAGCCCGGCGAAGGATTTGTTAATCGTTGTCGATGAAGTGCAGTTGCCGGTCGGGCGGATCAGGATACGGCCGCGTGGGAGCGCCGGTGGACACAATGGCCTCAAGAGCGTGGAACACGCGCTCGGGACACAGGATTATGCGCGACTCCGAATCGGAGTCGGCCCGAGCGAGGAGCGGAAGGGGATCTACAAGGATCTCGCCGACTTTGTGCTGTCTCCGTTCGCGCGCGATGAGCGGGAAGATATTCTCGCGCTGATGCCGCAGCTAACCGCGACGGTCGAGACGTGGCTGAATGAGGGGGTCGAGAAGGCGATGAATCTTCATAATCGGGCTCCTAAGCCGGATGCTGACGATGACAAGGCGTAACTGATACCTGCAACTGAACAGGCGGGAGGTCCCAGTAGCGTAGCTGTCAGTGATTTAGTTCACGACGCCCCGACTTTACTAGGGGCGCGCTGGGAACAAGCAGTTCGGCTTCACGCCACCGAGATAAGTCGGGGCGTCGTGAACTAGCAAACTGACATCTTTGCGACGGGGACCTCCCGCCTGTTCAGTTGCAGTTTCCCACACCAATTATTTTCCGAAATGCTAAAGCTAGGTATCGTCGGCCTCCCCAACGTAGGGAAATCGACCCTCTTCAACGCGCTCACCGCCGCGAAGGCTGAAGCCGCGAACTATCCCTTTTGCACCGTCGAGCCGAACGTCGGCATGGTCGAGGTGCCGGACTCGCGGCTCAGCGAGCTCGCGAGAATAGTGCAGCCGAAGAAGACGGTGCCGGCGGTCGTGCAGTTCGTCGACATCGCGGGACTCGTCAAAGGCGCGGCCGAGGGTGAAGGGCTCGGCAACAAGTTCCTCTCCAACATTCGGGAGACCGACGCGATAGTCCACGTCGTGCGCTGCTTCGAGGATCCCGACGTCACGCACGTCATGGGCGCGGTCGATCCGGTGCGCGACCGCGAGGTAATCGAATTCGAGCTCGCGATCGCTGATCTCGCCTCGCTGGAAAAACGCCTGGACAAAACGCGCCGCACGGCTCGCACCGGCGACAAGGAAGCGCAGGCTGAGCTTCCGATTCTCGAAAAGGCGTACGGGTTTTTGAAGGACGGAAGAGGCCTATGGGAGGCTCGTCTTTCGCCGGGGGAGAAAGCGGTGCTCGCGCCTTTGACCCTCCTGACTGTGAAACCGGTTCTCTATGCGGCGAACGTGAGCGATTCGGAGCTCGCGGGTGACGAAGGCCCCCATCTCCAGGCATTGAGAGAGGCGGTGAAGAAGAGCGGCGAGCAGGCCGAAGTGGTTCCCTTCTCCGCCAAGATCGAGGCGGAGCTGGCGGAGCTTCCGCCCGAGGATCGCGCCGATTTTCTCTCTTCACTCGGACTCGAGTCGGCCGGACTCGACCGGCTTATTCGCGCCGGCTACAAGCTGCTCGGCCTCGAGACCTACTTCACGGCCGGAGAGCAGGAAGTCCGTGCGTGGACCATCCACCACGGAGATACCGCGCCAAAAGCGGCCGCAGTGATACACACGGACTTCGAGCGCGGATTCATCCGCGCGGAGACGGTCTCCTACGACTCATTCGTCGGGAACGAAGGATGGAAAGGCGCCCGCGAAAAAGGCGTGGTGAGGTCAGAAGGAAAGGAGTACGTCGTCCAGGACGGCGACGTGCTGCTTTTCCGGTTCAACGTATAGCGCCGGCTAGGGCGATAAACTGAACGGGATCCGAGATCTGAGAGGCGTAGATGAAAGTTGTTAGTCACCGCGCTTCGACCGTTCTCGGCGGGGTGAGAGTGACTGAACTCGCTTGTTCTGCGCGCTGACCGGCGGTAGGACCGTCGTGGCGCAGTTACTAACGACTTTCAACTGTGCTTCTCAGATCTCGGATCCCGTTCTTTTTTTCTCGTTGCGACGCTGGGAGAGTGCTAGTTGCTAGGATGTACCTGGTCGCGAATCTCTCCACCGGGGTTCACCGACGTATGAACATTCACGTACGCGTTCCCGTTGTTGAACAGCACTCTCAGCGAATCGAGCGAAATGTTCGCGTTGTTCGCGTTGGTGATGCTTCCGTGCGCGACCTCCCCATTGACGGTTCCGGTCGCAGTGTTTGGCAGGAAGAGGTTGATGATGACGCCGGTATTCACGCCCGTTGCTGCCGGTCCGTGGATATGCGACGCTATGACACCCGTCATGTTGGTCAGTGTCAGCGTCCAGTCGATCTCGGTGCCAAGATCCACAAACGTCGCGACACCAGTTCCCGTCGTCGTCTTGGCCGGCACTTCGTTGCTCGGAGACAAGGTGGCGACATAGGTCTTGTTCGTGGGGGCGGTACTATCGGATCCGCAGCTTGTCGCAACGGCAGCTACAGCAACCGCCGCAATGAAACCAAGGGCTAGCGTGCTAACTGTTCTGCGCATGTAACCTCCGGGAGAGCGCAGAGTAGAAGCTAGACCTTGGCCGCACTCCAGAAAGGCTGCCAACGCCAACGACCGCGGGGGCGCGGCGAGCCGTGTGTCTGGGACGGCGGGCGGCAAGGGACAAATTCGCCGATTCCCTCGGAAAAACGGCTGCGAGACGGTTGAATTGGACGCCCCGACTGGGTAGGTTTCCCGTCTCACAACGGCCACTACCGTGGCCTTCACACCTTCCTCCCACTTCGGCAACCAGATGGGGGGCGGTTTACGACCAAAAGGAGGATTGCCTAGTGCCTCGCACATACGAGGCGGTTTACATCTTCGACTCGACTCTCGAAGACGCCGCCATCAACGAAAAAATCGCGCGCTTTCACGGATTGCTCGGTGCCAAGGAGCAACCGGAGGTCGCGCATTGGGGTCGGCGACAGCTCGCCTACTCCATCGGTCCCCGCGAAAACGGCTACTACGTCGTCTCCAAGTTCGCGACCGAGCCCACCACCCTGCCTGAGTACGAACGCGCCCTCAAGCTCGACGAGGGCGTCATCCGCTACCTCATCACGCTGCACGAGCACGAAGTCGGCGCTCCGCCGCAGTCCGAGGAAGACCTGGCCGCGGCAACGCGCCGTGACGACGATGACGACGACGAGGATTGATCAATGAGAAGACCACAAAAGAGCTGCCCATTCTGCGAGAGCCGAGTCCGCTGGGTCGACTACAAGGACGATCGGACGCTCGGTCGCTTCATCACTGATCAGGGAAAGATCCTTCCTTCCCGGCTAAGCGGCACGTGTGCCCGTCATCAGCGCCAGCTCTCGACGGCCATCAAGCGTGCCCGCTTCCTCGCGCTCATTCCCTACATCCGCGGTCACCAGGCCTAGATGGCCGCGGCCGCCGCGCCTGTAGCGAAAACTCATTCGTGGCGGCCGCTGTTTTGGGGGTTGGCTGCATTTCTCGTCTGCCCCTTTCTTCCATTTTTCGAGCTGATCATACCGGTCCAGCAGACTCTGCTCTTGCTGGTGCCCGTCATCGCGGCCTGCTCGATTGTGGGTTGGAAGCTGGGTGGACGAGCGGCCTTCGCCCTGATCTGGATCGCGCTTTCTGTCTGGATGCTGCTTCAACCCGCGGGCCCTCCCGGCACGCAGTACGACCAGATGGCGCGTGGCTGGGCGATCCTGCTGGCGGCGAGCTTCGGCCTTGTCAGCCTGTGGAGCACAGCAATGCCCTTTTTCTCGAGGGCGCTGTTCTCGGTGGGGCTGGCCGTCGGAATCGGGTTTCTGATCGCACTCTCGTCGCCGAGCGGAATCGCAAGATTCCAGCACGCGGCGGGCGAGGAGCTGACGAGGAGAGTGTCGAACACTATCGAGAAGATCGAGGAGGGGCGAAACACGCCGGAGTGGAGCGAAGTCGCGAAACGCGCCCCGGCGCTCGACAACTGGGACACGGACAGCGAAGCGATGATGCGGGCGATTCCCACGCGGGCCGCCTCGCTGCTCCCGGCGCTCCTCGCGCTGGAGTCACTCGCCGCGCTGGCGCTTGGATGGGCCGCGTATCGGAGACTGTCTCCGGTTCAGATCGGACCACCTCTCAGCCCGCTGATCGACTTCACCTTCAACGATCAGCTGGTGTGGGGTCTCGCGGTGGGGACCACGCTCTGCCTGCTACCGGCGTTCGCGGAGGGAAGAAATGCCGGCTACAATCTGTTGCTGTTTTTCGGCACTTTGTACCTGATTCGCGGCATCGGGGTTCTGGCGTGGATGGCGCGTGGCCGCTACGTGTACATCCTGATCCTCAGTCTCATACCTCAGATCTTCGTGATAGTTACCCTCGCCCTCGGCCTCGGTGATACCTGGCTCGACATCCGCAAGCGCACCAAAACTGGCTGAATGTTCGGTTCGGCACCGCTTTATGCTAGAATTACTCGTTCTCAACGATCACTGAAGGGAAATTCCGCCAATGGAAGTCATACTTAGACAAGCAGTTGAAAAACTCGGTCATCCGGGCGACATCGTGAAGGTTTCCGCCGGTTATGCGCGCAACTATCTGCTGCCGCGCGGCTTTGCGTACGAGGCTACCGCGGGCAACCGCAAGCGCATCGAGCAGGAGCGTCAGCGGCTGGAGCAAGCTGAAGAGGCGAGGCGGGGCTCCGCCTCAGAGCTCGCGACAAAGCTGGAGCAGGTCTCGCTTACCTTCTCAGCCCGCGTCGGTGACGAGGGCAAGCTCTTCGGCTCGGTCACGTCCTCGGACATCGCCCACCAGCTCGACGCGCAAGGATTTCAGATCGAGAAACGACAGATCGACCTCCACGAGCCGATCCGGGCGCTGGGAGTCTATCGAGTGCCGATCCGCCTCCACGCGGATGTCCATCCCGAGATCAAGGTCTGGGTCATCAAGCAGTAGGCGCAAAAGGAAGCAAGACCTGGCCGCGCCTCCTACAGCGCGGCCAGGTCTTTTTGCGTATTTACAATTGGCGTGCGAAATGCGACGTAGAACCCCTCACGGAACTTTCACGCGACAGATAAGCTACATACTAGATATGCGGCGCTTCCCGCCGCTATTGAACCTTCACTGAACCGCATGGCCACATCCTTACCATCTGTAACCGCCCGCGAAGGCGCGCAAAGAGTGCAGCGCGCCGCCCAGCTTTGCCTGGACATGAGAGCGAACGACGTCGTGTTGCTGAACCTGGCCGGCGTCACGGACATGACTGACTACTTCGTCATCGCGAGCGGGACCTCCGATACCCACGTGAGATCGATCGGCGAGCACGTGATCTCGGAGATGAAGAAAGCAGGACTGACCGTGCATCATACTGAAGGATTGCAACAGGGCCGCTGGGTGCTGCTCGATTTCTTCGATTTCGTAGTTCACATCTTCCATCCGACGCTCCGGTCGTTCTACCAGATAGAACGACTCTGGAGCGATGCGGAAACAGTGGCGCTGGAACCACAGGAGTAACGAAAAAATGAAAGCGGCACGTATTCTGGCCACCTTGGCCGTCTTGCTGTGCGCGACTCGCCTCGATGCGCAGCAGTATTTCGGAATGAACCAGGTCCAGTACAAGCACTTCCACTGGGAAGTGATCGAGACCGAGCATTGGCTCGTTCACTATTATCCCGAAGAGAGAGCAGGTGCGATGGACGCGGCCCGCATGGCGGAGCGGTCGTACGCGCGCCTGTCCAAAGTGCTCGACCACCAGTTCCGCGAGAAGAAACCGATCGTCCTCTTCGCCTCGCGAGCCGAGTTCGGGCAGAACAACGTCACTGGTGATCTCGGCGAAGGAACCGGAGGCGTGACCGAGTACGCGCGGGGCCGGATGATTCTGCCTCTCACCGGTGACCTCGGTAGCTTCGAGCACGTCCTCACGCACGAAATGGTGCACGAATTTCAGTACGACATTTTCGCCCGCGGCAAGGCCGGCCCGAACGTACAATCGCTCAACCAGATCGATCCACCGACCTGGTTCATGGAAGGGATGGCCGAGTACTTGTCGAGCGGCCCGAATCACACCCTGACAACGACATGGCTGCGTGACGCCGCGGTCAACGGCAATCTGCCAACGATCGAGCAGATGACCGAGCGGCCCGACAAATATTTTCCGTATCGCTACGGTGAGGCCCTCTTTGACTATATCGGCGAGCGCTGGGGCGACGCGGCGATTGGAGAAATTCTTCAGAATGTGACGACCGTTGGAATCGCGCGCGCATTCCAGCGGCAACTCGGTTTGACCCTTCATGAGCTGAGCGATGACTGGCGCGAGTCCGTTAACGCCAAGTACCTGCCACAGGCCGCCGTGCTCGACCGGCCACGCGCGTTCTCGCAGCCACTTCTCACCGAAAAGAGAAGTGGAGGGCAGATCTTCCTTGCTCCATCTCTTTCGAATGACGGCGACCGCATCGCGTTTCTCTCCAATGGCAACTTCAAGCGCGGCGAGCTGTTCATCGATCTCTGGCTTGCCGACGCTCGCACCGGCAAGCGCATCAAGCGCCTCGTCGAGAGCAC
>JBGQIT010000094.1:0-8538 GCA_041498575.1 Gemmatimonadaceae bacterium | reverse complement strand
CGAGTCCGCGCCGAGTCAACTCGCCCGTAGCCCCCAGCCGACCCGCCGACAGCCCCGGGCCGGTAGTCATCAGTTGCCTTTCCCCCGTCCCTCGCAACGAACCTGGGATTGGTTCGCGACACTTAGGCGTGCTCCTTCTGCAGCCTGAACTGAATCAGAGTAGCAATGAGAATCACGACGAACAAGACGAACGCGATGGCCGCCGCGTACCCCATCCGCCACCACCGGAATCCTTCCTCGTACATCATCAGCACCACGCTGGTCGTGGCGCGAAGCGGGCCGCCCTGCGTCATCACGTACGGCTCCGAAAAGAGCTGGAAGTAGCCGATCATGGTGATGACGCTGACGAAGAGCAGCGTCGGGCCGAGCAGTGGCAGCGTGACCGCGAAAAAGCGGCGAACCGGGCCGGCGCCGTCTATTTCGGCGGCATCGTAGAGGTCCTGTGGAATCGCCTGAAGTCCCGCGATGAAGATCAGCATGTTGTAGCCGAAATTCTTCCACACCGACATCAAGATGATGGCCGGCATCGCCCAGTGCGGATTTCCAAGCCAGTCGATCGGCGCAATGCCGAGGTGAGCGAGCCCGTAGTTGAGCACGCCGTAGCGCGTGTGGTACAGGTAGCGCCACACGATCGACACGGCGACGAGCGTCGTCACGAAGGGTGTGAAGTAGATGGTGCGGAAGAAGCTCTTGAAGCGGACGAGCCTCGCGTTGAGGAGGAGGGCTGCCCCGAGAGAGACGGCGATTGTGAGCGGTCCACCGACGACCGCGAAGTAGAAGGTATTCCTGAGCGCCTGCCAGAACTCGGGACTGTGAAACAGCTTCGCGTAATTCGCCATCCCGACGAAGCGCGTGGTGGGCGGATTGGCGATCGCGTAGATGTCGAAGTCAGTGACGCTCAACACCAGCGACGCGAGCACGGGCAGGAAGAAGAATACGAAAATCAGGACCAACGCCGGCGCGAGGAACAACCAAGCCGCCCTCCCAACATCGGACGGCGTGTGCGCCCCCGGATCCCGCGACCACGGAAAGCGCCTCTTGATCGCAACCACCCCCGGCAGCGGCTCCGAGAGCAGCTCCCCCGACGCCGCCCCGTCAGGAGGCATGGTAGCACTCACGTTTGCCTAATCCCGCGCAAAGGTACGCTTCTAACCTCGCACCTCCCGCCATGTATCAATGTTGTTAGCTCAGAGCTCGCACCCATCACGGCTTGTTCTTCTCCTGAGCCAGCAAGTATCGACGTTTCTCTAGCATCGCGTTCACGCCTTGGTCAAGCGACGACAGCGTCTGATCAACAGTCTTCGCCTTTCGGATGGCTTGCTCCCCATGCTCGAAAATGGTGGTAGCTATCTCCTCCCACTCTGGAACCTGAGGCAAAGGCACGACTCGCTCCAGCTGATCGCGGAACGCTTTCGTGTACTTGTTGTTGGCGAACGTCGTATCCTGCCACGCCGCCTTCCTCGGGGGAAGATCGCCTGTAAGTACGTAAAACTGTAGCTGTATTGCCGGACGAGACATGTACTCCATCAGCAGCCACGCTTCGCTCTTGTGCTGCGACGCGGCGAACAGAGAAAGACTCGATCCGAGCGCCAGCGAGACTCCCGGCCCGTTAATGCCAGGCATCGCCGCCGTCATCCACTTCTTTTGCGTGGCCGAATCGAGGCGGTTCTTGAACTCCCCGATGTACCAGGGGCCTGAGATGTACATAGCGATGTTCCCGCGCTCGAATTCCTGGAAGAGATTGGAGACCTGCGAGCTCGACACGGGTGATGCGAATCCTTGCCGGTAAAAGCCGAGATAGAAATCGAATCCCTTTCTGAATGCGGGCTGCTCGAACGCACCGTACCGACCATCGTCGCGCAGAATGGGCGAGCCCGCCTCGAGCGCAAACATCACCGGCTGGGGCCACTCGTTGGTGGGCATCAACATCGGAAACTGCCTGGGGGACATTTGCGACTTGATCTTCTTCATCGCCGCCGTCCAGTCGGCCCACGTCTTGGGGAATTCCTTGTAGCCCGCTTTCGCGAGGATATCGGAGCGATAGAAGATGAGTCGAGTGTCGACGTACCATGGGATGCCGTAGGTCTTGCCGTTGACGACGTTGGTCTTCCAGATCCCGGGAAAGAAATCCTCGCGCCTGATTTCCTTCGACGAGGAGGCGAAGCTGTCGAGGGGCGCGAGCGAGTTGAGGGCGACGAACTCCGGCACCCAGGTATTGCCGAGCATGGCGATGTCGGGCGTGGCGTCGCCGACGTAGGCTGTGAGAAGTTTCTCGTGCGCGGCGGTCCACGGGATCTGCTGGACTTCGACGTGGATGTCGGGATGCTCCTTCTCGAACCCCGGGGTGAGCTGGGACAACACCTCGCCCTCTCGACCCATCGCCCAGATTCGGAGCGTCGTCTTGTTGCCTGCGGAGGCGCTGGAGCATGAGGCGAGCGCGAATGCGAATGCGACAAAAATGCCAGAGGCGAGCACGCGCAACGCTGTTACTGGACGAGAAGGTTCACGTCTCATATCCTGAAGGTATCTCAATACCGAGGTTCGCATGCGCCTGTTCCGTCAGAAAGCTCTTCTCCTCGTAGGTGTGTTGACAACCGCTTGCCACGACACAACCTCGCCGCCGACGCAGCCAGGTTTCTACTCGCTCGAGAGCTTTAACAATCAGCCCTTACCTACATTCCTCAATGCCGGCGGTGGCGACACAACAACGATCTTCTCGGCTATTCTCGTTCTGGATGGTGCTGCGAATGCCATGATTGCCACGCACTCGCGGCAAGTACATCCGAATACTCCACCCCGCGACGCAACGGACACCGTGCGATATACCTACCGCGTTGTAGGAGACAGCATCGCCTTCGACTATTCACCACCATGTCCGCCCAACGCGCTGTGCGTAGCGCCTCCCTATGGCAAGTCCACAAGCACAACGTTGACTCTGTACAGTGGATACACGGGCGCCAATGCTACCTACCTGTATCGCCTGCTGGCATCGGACCCGCACTAACTGCACATCTGATTTGGCCGGCTTCACTGGTGGCGCTTAATTCGGCAGCCACCCGCCAGTGAAGCCGGCTTTTTTCAGCCCAGCCACGATGTAAGGATTCCTCCGCATCGTCTTCCAGATCAGATCACTACGGTAATTCTCGATCATCGCGATGATCGGACCTTGATCGATGCCGAGGTAATCCGTGTCGAACCAGCCAATCCCAGGCACGTTGCGCCCGTATTTCGGAATAGCATCAACCAGTGTGGGATTGAAATCATCGACAAACCCGTAGATCGAAAAGAGATTGTCACCGTACTTCTCGCGCATCGCGATCAACGCTGGAATGGCGATCTCGGGAGCAAATGCCACTGACCCGCCTGCCGCCGTTGGCGCAATCGTCCCGTCGTCCTGGATCTCGCCCGCGGCTGCGCCTCGTGCCCTGTACGTCCAGAACTGTCGCGAGCGTCCGTTGATCACGAGAGTCGTATCGAACGGGCCGTCGCCCGCCGTAAGACCCCAGATGTTCGCGCCGTAGTCCCTCCACTGTCCGGGATTGTCGATCGCGTACGACCGCTGCGACACCGTCGCTCGGCGTGAGTTCTCGAAGTAATCGATCCCCTTCCCGCGCATATACGCGTCCTGAATTCCGCGGAAGTCGATCCAGACGTGCGAGTACTGGTGCCCGAAGAGAGGAGCGAAGTTGACGTGGGTCTGCCCGTAGAAAGTCGCCCAGTTGTAAGTCTTCGTCCATTCGGTCCAGCTCGCCGCGTCGATCGTATGAGTTGGTGAACCGAGCGCAAGAACGTAGACGATCATCCCTTCGTCATACCCCTTCCAGTCGGAATTGATGAAGCCGCTCTCCGGGTGCCAGCCCATGCTCACGACGGTCGGGTTGTGCACCGCCCACGCCCAGTCGATGCGGAGGTAGATCGAGTCGGCGTACGCGCGGATCGCGCTCTCGGTTCCGTCTGCTCCCGTGAAATAGGATTGACAGAAGAGAACTCCGCCGAGGAGCAGGGACGTATCTATGGTAGAGAGCTCGACCTGCTCGAAGCGGTAGCCCGTCTGCATGTCGAGGAAGTGATAGAAGAATCCCTTGTAGCCCGTGACGTTGGTCGCCTGCGGACCTTGGGGCGCGTTGTACAGGAAGCGCAGCGTATTGAGAGCACGCTGTGCCGCATCCGCGCGGGTGACGTATCCGCGCTCGACGCCAACCGGATATGCCGTCAGCGCAAAGCCTACGGCCGCGATGCTCGAGAAACTCTTCGTCGGCCAGCGGTCCGGAGTGAGTCCGTTGTTTGGATCGGTCCGTTCCCAGAACCAGTTGAAGGTGCGGCGCTCGAGCGTGTCGAGGAACGCTGTCTGGCGCGTGGTGAGCGCCGATGGCGGAATTGGTCCATTGATCCCGGTAATCGACGTCGCAGTGGTGCACGCCGACGCGATGAAGACAATAGCAACGGAGGATCGACGCAGGATCGGCCGAAAGTCAGTCATAGGATTCCCTTAATGTCATGTGGTTCGTTCAATCAAACAGAGAGGGGGCGCTCATTCGTGCAATCCTCTGCAACCCCGAGTCCACACTCTTCAGCAAAAAGAAACCGGCGCTGGCTGCACCTCGCAGCCAGCGCCGGTTCCATGATGTCGATCCAAGCTTAGGCCGTCGAAGCGGTTACTGTACTCCCCCCGTCGGATGGAACCCATAGCGTACTCCGACTTGTAGACGACGTCCCAATCCCGCGCAACCCGGCTTGCCGTAGTTGACATTCGAGTTGTTCGCCGGTGGATTCGGCGGATTGATCGTGGTGTTGTAGCAACCGAAGTTATTGCTGTTCAGGGCATTGAACACATCGACAACTACCGCCGCTGTCTGCATCGACGCGAAGTTGAGGTTCTTCTGCAGGCGTACGTCGAGGTTCTGATAGCCGAAGACATGCCCAATTCCGAGGAATGCGCGTGTCGGCGGCTGGAAAATGTAGGTGCGCTGCTGCCCCGTCGCAAAACCCTGGCTCGCATCGGTCGCATTGACCGCGATGCCCGAGCCGAGATTCACGATCGTGCTGAAAAGGAATTCGTACGGAAGCTTGGTGATTTCGTTGATCACGATCGAATGACGTTGATCACCCGGCGCGACAAGCCGCGGTCTGTCCGCGACCGTCGGATAACGGTTGTCGAATCCCCAGAAAAGATCCTGGCTCTGTCCCTGCTCCGTCGACTTCGAGAAAGTGTAGGCCAGCCCGCCTCCCCACCTTCTGCCCTCCGTCAATGATCGCTGGTACTGTACCTCGAGCGCATCGAACCAGGTCTTAACCCGGTCATCAGCCACGAAGACGGTGTTGTAGGGAATACCGCCTCCGCCGAACGGACTGCCGCGAACAAAATTCATGAAATTCCTCCCACGCAGACCGTTGTACGACACGGTCAAGAGGTCGCTACCGATACTACGGCGCACTCCCCCCGAGAACTGAATCGTGCGCGGCGGTACCATGTCATTTGCTACCAGGAAAACTTCTGGTGTGCCAACCGCACTGCCGAGCGCTCTAAGCGCGGCGGGATCGAACAACGCGTTACTCCAGGGCGCGCAGTTCTTTCGTCCCACAGCGCAGGTATTGCTGAAATCGATCGTGATCACCTGGAACTGACGCCTGAATTGCTCGTCGAACAGCGTGTTCCAATAGTTCCGGTCGAAGTAAAGGCCAGCTCCACCGAAGAGCACCGTCTTGTCATCGGGCAGCGCATAAGAGGCACCGACCCGCGGCTGGAACGCCTTCTTATACATCGGCCGATCGCTCTTGCCGGTAGTTATATAGCGGTTGATTCCGCCCAGCTCCTGAATGACGTTGACGTTTCGCGTCTGGTTGTTGCCATACGACTGATCGACAACGAGCGTACCAGCGGCGTAAGCCTGCCTGAGCGTATCAGCAAGCGGCGCCGGCGTCACGTAATCGTTGTTGATCATGTTGGTCTCGGCGTCCCAGCGAAGCCCCAGATTCAGAACGAGGGCCTTCGTGACTGACCAGTCATCCTGGATGAATCCGCCAAACTGCACGTTGTGTTTCTTGATAGTCGGATCACCGAACCCGATCTGCGCCTGGAATGGCGTGGCGTAATTCTCGGGGACCGCGCGGAAGTTGTATACGGGATTGCCTACGAAATTCTTCGTACCCGTGTAGGAAAGGAAATCCACTCCGGCGCCCGCCTTGAAAGCATGCTCACCGCCAAGAAGGGTTAGACCCCCCCGACTGATATCGTCGCGGAACGAGAGCCGGTTCTGTTTGAAATCCTGATCGGTGTCTTTGCCACCAATGCGAAGCAATCCGAAGTAGTTCTTGCCAATCGTGCTGAAGTCCTTGGCAGTCGGATTCCAGGTGAAGAACTGCGAATTCACCTGTGCTTCATTGAGCCACGTGTCGGCCGCATGTTTGAAGTTGACCACGGTGGTATAGGTGTCGACTCGCAGATTCTCGGCTGCCGAAAACGCGGTCTGGCCTCCGAAGCCGCGGAAGTCGTTGTCCTTCCTGATCGTGAAGCTTCCGTCGACAGTGTTTCGCGAGGAGGCGTTCCAGGTCAGCTTGCCCAATCCGAGGTGCTCCCGGAACTCCTGCGCCTGCTGGCCAGTAAACGGTCGAAGCTGTGATACGATGCCTGCGGGCGCTGTGAGTGTATCGGGGCCGAGTCTGATGTACGCGGGTTCGTTGCGGAAATTCAACTCGTAGGTACCGAAGTAGAACAGCTTGTCCTTGATGATCGGGCCACCGATGTTGCCGCCCGCCTGCAGCCGCTCGTAGTCCGGCCGCGCCGAGCCTTGTTGCACCGAAAAGGCATCGCGCGCGACGTAAGACTTCCCGACACCATACGCGAACAGATCGCCTTCCATCACATTCGAGCCGCTCTTTGTAGTGGCGACGATGATGGCACTCGCCGCTTTTTGATATTCGGCTTTGTAATTCTGAGTCAGTACGCGAAACTGGTCGATCGCGCCCTGGGGCAGAGGATTGCCCTTACTCGCATCCTGGCCGACAACGCCACCACGCAGCACATCGTTCTTGTAGGTGGCACCATCGACAAAGATGTTGATCGCCTCTGGAGGCTGACCACCGGCGGCGAGGAACTTGTCGGTGTTATTAACAGCTTGCGCGGACATCCCGGGCGTGAGCTTCGCCAGGTCAAGAACGTTGCGCTCGAAATTCGGCAGATTGCTGATCTGCTCGCGGGTGATATTCGTTCCTACTTCAGAGGTGCGCGTTTCGGTGCCGGAACGAGCGGAAACCACATTCACCGTCGCCAGCGTCGTCGCGACTTCGGAGGTTGACACGTTGAGATCGAGTGTCTGTCCGATTCCGAGTTGCACGGGACGTGTCTGTGGCTGAACGCCAACTCGCCGTACTGTCACCACATAAGTGCCTGGGCGAAGTCCTGCCAAATAGTAGAATCCCGAAGCATTTGTCGTAGTGCCACGTGTCTCGTTGGTCGCCGGCATCCGCACCGCGACTTGAGCATCGGACACGGGCGCACCACCGGGTCCCGTTACGTAGCCACGAATGTTACCGGTTGTCGACTGCGCGAGAAGATTGCCACTCGCTATACAGACGAGAGCGATAACCATTGCAAGCGTTCGGTAGAGGGGCTGTCGTTTAAACCTGCTGGTATTCATTTACATCTCCTGTTGTTGTGTTACTACAAGAATCATTACAGACCTGCGTGTGTCAGACTGGGACTATCTCTCTGTTGAGGGTTTGTGGGGGAGGACGCTCCGCCGGCTCTCCGCCAGTCGAGCGTCGGATGACGAGCTTTGTCGACACACGCTCGCGACGCCGCGCGTGGTCGTTCTTGTGCGTGATGCCGTGGAGAAGAAGTCCCACTGCCCTCGCACCGAGCTCGCAGATGGGGACGTGCACTGAAGAGAGAGGCGGATCCATGTAGCGCGCCAGCGGAATGTCGTCGAAGCCCGCCACCGCCATCTCTTCAGGTACTGCCATGCCCGACTGGCGGAGAGCGCTCAACGCCCCGATCGCCATCGAGTCGTTCGCGGCGAAGATCGCCGTCGGACGATTTTTCAGCGCGAGGAGCTTGAGGGCCGCCGTATATCCCGCCGCCTCGGTGAAATCTCCTTCACGTTCGAGCGAAGGATCCGGAGTAATCCCCGCTTCGCGCAGCGCCATTCGGTAGCCGCGCAACCTCTCCGCCGCGTCGTAGTTGCGCGCCGAGCCTTTGATGATCGCGATACGCTTATGGCCTACCGAGGTGAGATGCGTCACCATTTCCTTGGCGCCGCGGCAATTCTGGATCGTGAGCGAATCGATCTCGTTTCCTCTCGGCACCGAGCACAGCAGCACCACCGGAATAGTGCTCGGCAAATTCAACAGCGCATCCGCGTCGAGATCGGGAGACATCACAACGACCCCATCGACACGCCCGCGCATCGCGCGTATCGCGGTCTCGATGCCGTGCCTGTCGGCGTAGGCCCGTGAGATCAGCAGGTGAAACCCGTTCTTCTGGGCGGTATCGTCCATGCCGCGAATGACTTCGGAGAAGAATTCTCCGTAGAGGTCAGG
>JBGQIT010000093.1:0-8540 GCA_041498575.1 Gemmatimonadaceae bacterium | reverse complement strand
GGATTCTTCAACGCCAATTCGGCGCACCCGTTCGAGAACCCCACGCCGTGGTCAAACTTCCTGCAGATGATCGCGATCTTCGTGATCCCCGCGGGCCTGACCTACACTCTCGGCCGAATGGTAAAGCACCAGCGGCATGGATGGGCGGTCTGGGCCGCGATGTTCATCCTCTTCTTCGCTGGTACGGCTACGGCGTACTGGGCAGAGGCGCGTGGTAATCCCATCCACGCCGCCATGGGACTCGACACCAGGGCTTCCGCGTTCCAGTCCGGCGGGAACATGGAAGGAAAGGAAGTCCGGTTTGGAATCGCGAATTCCGCTCTCTTCGCCGTCATCACCACGGACGCATCGTGCGGAGCGGTGAACGCGATGCATGACTCCTTTACGCCGATCGGCGGTCTCGTTCCAATCGTCAACATGCAGCTGGGTGAAGTCGTGTACGGCGGTGTAGGGGCGGGAATGTACGGAATGCTGCTGATGGTGGTGTTGACCGTGTTCATTGCCGGCCTGATGGTCGGACGGACTCCCGAGTACCTCGGCAAGAAGATTCAAAGCCGGGAGATTCGCATGGTCATGCTGTCGGTGCTGGCATCACCGCTTGTCATTCTCGTCTTCACGGCAGTTGCCAGCGCGATTCCCGCGGGACTCGCGGGCCTCAACAACTCCGGGCCTCACGGATTTTCGGAAATCCTGTATGCCTACACCTCCACCTTTGCCAACAACGGCAGCGCCTTCGCCGGCTTGACTGGCAGCACGTACTTCTACAACACCACGCTCGCGGTAGCGATGATAATCGGCCGTTTTGCCGTGATCGTTCCCGCTCTCGCGCTTGCCGGATTCCTTTCCGAGCGGAAGCTGGTCGCCGAGTCGGCGGGGACGTTCCCAATAGCGACGCCGTTGTTCGTAGGTCTGCTGATCAGCGTCATTCTGATCGTCGGCGCTCTCACCTTTTTCCCCGCACTCGCTCTCGGGCCGATCGTTGAGCACTTCCTCATGTCGGCGAGGGTCCTTTTCTAATGGCCGCTCTCACTCACTCTCTTTTCGATCGAAAGATCGTTTCTATCGCGGCCCGCGATGCGGTCAGGAAGCTCTCGCCGCGTCACATGCTGCGGAACCCGGTCATGTTTGTCGTGCTCGTTGGCAGCGCGCTGACGACGCTCTCCCTCGTGCACACGATCGCGACGGGGGGCGGCTCGATCGGCTTCACGCTGCAGATCACGCTCTGGCTCTGGTTCACCGTTCTGTTCGCGAACTTCGCCGAGGCGATGGCGGAGGGTCGGGGCAAGGCGCAAGCCGAGTCGCTGCGCAAATCGCGACAGGAAATGATGGCGAAGCGCCTGGCCAATCCGGATGACCATTACTCCTTTCAGCTGGTTCCCGCGGCGCGGCTCCGCGCCGGCGATTACGTGATTTGCTATGCCGACAACGTCATTCCAGGCGATGGCGAAGTGGTGGAGGGAGTAGCGTCCGTCGACGAATCTGCGATCACCGGGGAAAGCGCGCCGGTCGTTCGCGAATCCGGGGGCGACCGCTCAGCCGTCACGGGCGGCACCAAGGTTCTTTCCGACTGGCTGATCATTCGGATCACTGCCAACCCGGGCGAGACGTTCATCGATCGGATGATTGCACTGGTAGAAGGTGCCTCACGACAGAAGACTCCGAACGAGATCGCGCTGACGATCCTTCTTTCTGCCCTCACGATCATCTTCCTGCTCGCCGTCGTGACACTCCAGCCGTTCGCGGTTTATGCGGGAACATCGTTGAGTGTGCCGGTTCTCGTCTCGCTCCTCGTCTGCCTCATTCCAACCACAATCGGTGGACTTCTCTCCGCGATCGGCATCGCGGGCATGGACCGGCTCATTCAGCAGAACGTGATTGCCGTCAGCGGACGGAGCGTCGAGGCAGCAGGTGACGTCAACACACTGCTACTCGACAAGACTGGAACGATCACGCTGGGGAATCGCCAGGCGGTTGAGTTCTTTCCAGTTCCCGGCACGACTGTCGAGGAGCTCGCAGACCGCGCGCAGCTCTCATCGCTCCCCGATGAAACACCCGAAGGGCGGAGCATCGTTGTCCTGGCGAAGGAGAGGTTCAAGCTCCGCGGCCGGGAGGTCGGCGCCGGTGAGGGTCACGGCGAGATGAGGTTCGTCCCATTCTCGGCCGCGACCCGAATGAGCGGGGTGGATTTCGACTCAACCATGCTCCGCAAGGGCGCGGGAGATTCGATTGCCAAATGGGTGCGCGACAATGGAGGCACTGTTCCACGCGAGATCGACGCGATCGTCGAGCGCATTGCGCGCGAGGGCGGGACGCCGCTGGTTGTCGCCGAAAGCGAGCACGGCAAAGCCCGCGTGCTCGGAGCCATCTATCTCAAGGACATCGTGAAGGGCGGAATGCGGGAGAGATTCGATCGCCTGCGCGCGATGGGCATCCGCACCGTCATGATCACGGGGGACAATCCGCTCACCGCGGCCGCGATCGCAAAGGAAGCGGGCGTCGATGATTTCCTGGCCGAGGCGAAGCCCGAGGACAAGATGCAGCTGATTCGCCGCGAGCAGAGCGGCGGACGCCTTGTGGCGATGACCGGCGACGGCACCAACGACGCGCCGGCGCTTGCTCAGGCCGATGTTGGAGTCGCGATGAATACCGGCACCCAGGCGGCCCGTGAAGCCGGCAACATGGTCGACCTCGATTCGAATCCGACCAAGTTGATCGAGATCGTGGAGATTGGAAAGCAGCTGCTCATGACACGCGGGTCGCTGACGACATTTTCGATCGCGAACGATGTCGCCAAATACTTCGCGATCATCCCCGCTCTTTTTCTAGCCACGTATCCGGCGCTGGGCGCGCTCAACCTGATGCGCCTTCACTCGCCGCAGTCCGCGATTCTCGCCAGCGTCATCTTCAACGCGCTGATCATCATCGCTCTCATTCCGCTGGCGCTGCGGGGCGTCAAATACCGCCCGGCGCCGGCTGGGATAATCCTGCGCCGAAACCTAATCGTCTACGGGCTCGGCGGCATCATTGTCCCGTTCATCGGCATCAAGCTCATCGATGTCATTCTCGTTCTCGTTCGCGCGGTCTAGCGAAAGGAAATGTCATGATAAGAAAGCAACTTCGCCCCGCAATTCTGCTCACCTTTGTTTTCATCGTCGTTACCGGTCTGGTGTATCCCGGCATCGTGACGGCGGTCGCAAGGGTTGTGTTCCCCAATCAGGCCAGTGGCTCGCTCGTGATCCACAACGGCCAGGTAGTCGGCAGCAGATTGATAGGGCAACAGTTCGCCGAGCCGTGGTACTTTCATCCCCGTCCATCGGCGGCGGGCAACGGGTATGATGCGACCGCATCGGGCGGAACGAACAAGGGCCCAACCGACAGGAAGCTTGCCGATACCTTGGTCGCCGGCGCGATTGCGCAGGCGGAGAGTGCCGGTGTGCCGAAGGGAAGGGTTCCGACGGACATGGCGACCACGTCAGCCTCGGGCCTCGATCCCCACATCTCCCCCGCCAACGCTTTGTTCCAGGTAGCTCGGGTGGCGGCCGCACGCGGAGTCGACAGCTCGCAAGTACGCGATCTCGCGCTCCACTACGTGGAATCCCGCCAATTCGGATTCTTCGGCGAGCCCCGAGTGAACGTTCTCGCGCTCAACCTCGCACTGGATAATGCCTTCCCACTGCAACCACGAAAATGATCAAGACAACATGCATCGTCCTTATACCAGTCCTGCTCTTCGCTGCTGCTTCGGCCTCAGCACAATCCGTCGTTGACGTGCCTGTGACGGGGGCTGTCGCCGACTCGCAGGCTAAAGCACCAGCCCAGGCTAAAGCGCCGGTCAAAGATCCCTTCGCTTTCGCAGATTTTACCTGGATCACCGGCAACAGTCGCCAGAAATTCTCCGTTCTGGATACCAAAGCTTTCACCGGCGAGTTCAGGGCCGATATCAACTACGTCAACCAGTTCAATCATCCCAAGGATCACACCATCGTCGGGAGCACCGAAGTCGGTAGAGAGGGCGAGATCCAGCTGCAGCAACTCGGAATCGGCGGCGATTTCCACTATGAGAACGCGCGCGGCAGACTGATGACGCAGTTCGGTATGTACTCGACGATGACGCCGCGCAACGACGCCAGTCCCGCTCGCGGACAGTGGGATCTTTCCAATGCCTACCGATATATCTCGGAGGGCTACGGTGGCTACCATTGGAACAAGCTGAACGGCATCAACCTCGATGGAGGGATCTTCCTCTCCTACATCGGCTTGTACAGCTACTACAACTTCGACAACTGGTCGTACCAGCCATCGTACGTCTCGTCCAACACTCCGTGGTTCTTCACCGGCCTCAGGCTTCAGATCTATACGTCCGACAGACTCAAGATCGAGCCGTGGCTCATCAACGGCTGGCAGTCGTACGGAATGTTCAACCATGTGCCGGGCGTGGGAGCGCAGGTCCAATGGCGCCCGAACGGAAGCCTGATGCTCATTTCGAACAACTACTACGGCAAGGACTGGCTGGGAATACCGGATCGGTGGCGTCTGCATACCGACAACAGCATCGAGGCCAAATACCACGAAGACTCCACCCGCTTCTATAGCAAGGGCGCGTTCTCGGTTACGGCGGATCTGGGATGCGAGAGCGGCGGCGGAGTAAGCTGCCACGGGGGCTCGACGGCCACCCCTTCGCAAAACTTTCTCGGCATCATGGTCTACAACCGGTCCTGGTTCGCCAAAGATTTGTATGGCGTGACGCTCGGAGGCGGTGGAATCATCAATCCGGGACGCTACTTGGTGCTGCTACCACCGATCAATGGCGCGACGGCATTCTCCGGCACCCCCTACTTCACACAAAATCCGGGGGACAAGTTCAAGGCGTGGGACGTGTCAGCAACGTTCGACTACATGCCCGACCAGTTCACGACGTTTCGGTTTGAGTGGAATCACCGCGCCGCGAACGTTCCCTACTTTGCGGGATCAGGCGGCGTTACTCCACCCGGCGGCAACACAGGCACCGCGGGATCAGTGGTGCCCGGCTGGTCGCCTGATCTGGTCAAGACAGAGACCCGTCTCAACCTCGCAATGCTCGTCAAGTTCTGACGGTTGAGGGGCGACTACCTTTAGACTGCGCAGGAAGCTTCGGACACACTCACCTTCGACGGAGGGGTTTCGCGCGATATGAGCGGCGAATTGCGCAAGGCGTCCGTCGAAGGCGCGCCGTCGGCCCCGCAAGCCCGCGTTCCCGGCCCGGAGACCTCCGAATTCGTTGCGCTGCTCAAGAGCCGCGAGCGGGGAAAGCTCAAGGTCTATATCGGTTCGGCGGCGGGAGTCGGAAAGACTTTTCGAATGCTTCAGGAGGCGCACGATCTTCGCCGGCGCGGGATCGACGTCGTCGTGGGATTCGTCGAGACCCATGGTCGCGCGGAGACGGCATCCCAGATCGGAGACATGGAAGTCATTCCGCGGAGGCAGATCGCGTATCGTGGGGTGATGCTCGAAGAGATGGACGTGGACGCCGTTATTGCCCGCGCGCCCGAAGTAGTGATCGTCGATGAGCTCGCGCACACCAACGTGCCCGGCTCTCGCCACCCCAAACGATGGCAGGATGTCGAGCTTCTGCGTGACGAAGGAATCAGCGTCATCTCCGCCGTCAACGTCCAGCACCTCGAGTCCCTCAACAACATCATCGCCGAAACCCTCGGAGTGACCGTCCGCGAGACGATTCCCGATTGGGTGGTGACCGACGCCGACCAGGTCGTGAACCTCGACATCAGCGCCGAGGATCTCCGCCAGCGGCTCACTGACGGGAAGATTTACGCGGCTGAGAAGATTCCCGCGGCACTAGCAAATTTCTTCACGGAGGAGAATCTCACCACGCTACGCGAGCTGGCGCTGCGCGAAGTTGCCAGCAACGTCGACCGGCTGAGGGAGAGCATCACGCGTGGCGACGTGAGAAAGACGCCCCAATCCGTGCGCACCGTGGATAGGCTGCTGGTCGCGCTCCCGAGTCAGTTGACGCTGACTGAGGAGCTGCTGCGGAAGGCGAGTCGAATCGCGGGGCGGCTCAATCTCGACTGGTACTGCGTCTACGTCCAAACTCCCGAAGAGCGGGCCGACCGCATCGACGCCACCGTGCAGCGGAAACTGGTCGACAACATTCAAAAAGCACAGAGCATGGGCGCCGAAGTCGTGAAGCTCGAAGGGACGGATGTGGCGGAGACCCTTACCAGGTTCGCCGTCGAGCACGGCGTGACTCTCATTGTTGCGGGACAATCGAGACGGAACTGGTGGCAGCACATCACCCGCGGCTCCGTGATCGACAAACTCGTCAACAACGCCATGGATATCGACGTCCTGGTCGTCTCATTTAACGACCAGCGCATCAACAAGGCCCAGCAGCGATGAAGATCTCGCAGCGGCTGTTTCTCGGAGTGATACCGTCGGTCGTTGGACTCTTCACGGTCGCGGGTCTTGCCTACTGGGGTCAGTACCATCACACGGCGCCGGTAATGGTCGTTTGGGCCGCCGGCGCCGCGACGATAATCTCACTCGTTGTAGCGTGGCGGGAAACGCGCTACGTCGCGCATCGGGTCGAGCGTCTCGCCTCCACGAAATTCGGAGATGAAGAGGCAGACGAGCTCGATGTCATCGAGCAAAGGGTTGAATTGCTCGGCGAAGCGGCGACGGCAGCCAGGGCAGACGCCGCCCGCGCCGCGGAAGATGCAGGGCGGCGTAACATTGAGTACGCGACGCTTCTCGCCGAAGCCGCGACCTCAGCGTCGAAGCAGCTCGCCGAAGCGCGACTCTCCCTCCACGTGCTGCAGGACAATCATTTCGGCGAGCTGAACGACAACCAGGAAGAGATGATCGGCGCCGCGCGGGAAGCGACGGAGGCGGCAGAGGTGGAGCTGAATCACCTCCGTGAAATCGCGGACATCGATCGCGGGGCTCTGGCACTCCGCAGAGACCTGGTAAAGCCAGGCGAACTGATTAAGTCATTGCTCCCGATACTAAACGCGCAGGCAACCAAGCAGGGCGTGCGGATTCTTTCAGAACTGGAGCCGGCATTGCCGCGCGTTGTCGGGGACCGCGGGAGATTGCAAGACGCCCTTGGATTGATACTCAAGGACGCGGTACGCTACGCCATCCCCGGAACGTCGATCTCGATCCACGCGGCAAGCGAAGCGACGAGGATCAAGATCATAGTGAGCCACGGCTCTCCGCATTCGTACACCGGAGACGTCGCGCTCGCGGACAGACTGATCACTGCGCAGGGCGGCTCGGTGACGCACCAGCCAGAAGGGACCACGATCTCGCTGGAGCGGGCAGGTGTGAGTTCACTCGCACCACGCCCCAACGCATAGTCAGAATGCCAGCTATGAATTGGCTGACTGTTTTCGGTCTGCCCGCGACAACGCTACGGACTAAGCACAATCGTCGTTGCAGCTATCCTGGCCGCGCAGTGCTTCGACGCCCTCTTTCCCTATGATTGGCACCATAACCAGTGCCGCTGCCGGATCTGCCCACCACCAGCCAAAGATCGCGTTCAGGGTCAAGCCGCCGAGGAGGATTGCCGACAGGTAAGTGCAAAGCTGTGTTTGCTGTGCCTCCGACCGAATAGCGCGACTGCCGAGCGCTATAGCGACTTTCCGTTTCGCACGCGCGAGTAGAGGCATCACCACCAGCGAGGCGGCGGCCAGAACTATTCCGACTGTGCTCTCCTCTGGTGCTTCCCGCTTAAGAAGCGCGTTGACGGCGTCCGCGGTCACATACAAGGCGAGGGCAAGAAACAGAACACCGACAATTCTGAGCGTCAGTAGCTCGGCGCGCTCACGCTTGATCGGGTTTACATCGGCATTCAGGCGCCAAAGGGCGGTCGCACTGGCGGCGAGCTCGATCACGCTATCAAAACCGAACCCGACAAGCGCGATGCTTCCAGCCAGGAGACCCGCAACGATCGCGACAAATCCTTCTACGCTGTTATAGCCCAGGGTTAGCCACGAAAGCGATTGGCCCCGGCGAACCAGGCCCTCACGCTCGATACCTGCCAGCGAGGTGGTCATAACAGAATGTAACGAGAGCCGGCGAAGCCAATCAGATCACCCTCGTCGTTTCGAGGCTCTCGACGGCCATTGCTCCCACCCGCGCCCCCTGACCGCTAGAATTGCGAAGCGCCAATCACAACGGCACTATCCCGCACGGGGGATTTGGCATATGCGCAACGTTACGATAGTTCGGGTTGGCGGCGCCTTCCTGATAGGCGGTGCGCTCGCATTCATGGGTGTCTTCGCGTTTCTCGCCGCGCGCTTCAACTATCCGCAGGTGCTCGACGGCAACGCGGCCCAGGTTCTCCCCAGTCTTCTCGCGACGGGAATGACTGGCCGCGCGGTATGGGCGATTTATGGTTTTCTGCCGCTTATCTGGATTCCCGCGGGCGTTGGAGCGTTCCACGCTCTGCGCGACGTGCGCGAAGGAAGCATGCGTGTGGCGATGCTCTTCGCCCTCGTCTCGGCCGTCAGCATGATGCTGGGCTTGCTGCGATGGCCGAG
>JBGQIT010000092.1:0-8558 GCA_041498575.1 Gemmatimonadaceae bacterium | reverse complement strand
CGAGGATCTTGTAACCGAAGACATTGCGGTAGAAATGCGCGGCCTGCTTCGCGTTACCGACGTAGAACTCTATGAAATCCGTTCCGTTGATCGGAAACGTGTCCGTAATCTGCTCAGGTGCCGTAAGTGTCGCGGTTCCCATGACTTCTCCGATTCGGCGCGATGAGATTGTGCGCTTACCCGTGCTGAGCGGCTCCCCTCCGGGCGGGAGGGCGCCTACCCTCTCTTAAATTAGCAAATAGGACACCGCAACGGGGGGGTCGAACACTACCTCGAGCGCATTGCCCGGCGGGACCGCGTCCCACTGAGCGAACAGCTCGGCGCGCTTTGCTCTCACTCGGACGAGATCGTCTTCGGTGAACTGGAACTGCGCGGGCAGACCATTTTCCGCGCAGTACTCAGCCAACACGCCGTTCAGTTCGCTGGTCGTTCCTCGCTCTCCGATGCGACGCTCGAGATCGAAGAAACCCACGATCATCTCAGAGATGTTCGCCTCAGGCGGAAGCTTTCCGCGCGGCCACGGACTGCCAAAGTCGGAAAAATCCCAGCCCGCCGAAACGAGACCGTAGAATCCGTGGCGCAGCCCGAGAGTGGACTCGACCGCGCAGTGCGTGAGGTCGTGCTTCGGAAAGAAGGCCGCCTGCGCGCCCAGTTGCCGCTGCCACGTCGTGGTTCCATCAGCGCGCGTGCAGCTGAGGGCGGTGCGACCATCCTTCCTTTTCTTTATGCGAATTACGATGCGCTGTGCGTCGGGCATGGACGCTATCTAATGCAGGGTTTCGCCTTTCTCCAGCATCTCGATGAAGCTCCGCATGCGCTTCGCACGAGTTTCGGCCTTCTTCGCCGTCTGTAGCCGCCAGATAATCGCGTATCTATTCGCGGCGCTGATACTCCTGAAGAATTCCTTCGCTCTCGGGTGCCGGTCCAGCTCCTCCTCAAAGTCCGGGGGCGCGCTTGCCCCGGCTTGCGATTCGTATGCGGCTTCCCAGCGCCCATCCTTCTTTGCGCGCTCGATCTCCAAGAGTCCGGCCTGATTCATCTGCCCGTTGGCGATGAGGCCGAGCGCCTTTTCGCGATTGATCCTCGACCAAATGCTCCGCGGCCGCCGCGGCATGAAGCGCTGGAGCCACGCGGTTTCGTTTTCGGGGAGCTTCTGTGCGTCGATCCACCCGTAGCAGAGCGCCACGTCGACGCCCTCGGCATACGTGATGGACTTTATCCGGGATCCTTTTTTGGCGATCCGCACCCAGATCGCGGGCGAGATCTTGTGATTCTTCTCCAGCCAGGCGGAAAAGTCTTTCCGCGTCTTGAATCCGCGGATTGCACCCGGGGCGGATCCAGTCACTACGTTCTTCTTTTTCATGCCTGCGCGGCGAACCGGGGGGTACGTGTCAATGCAATCCCGCGCGTTTGTTCACGAACCTCCCTTCGCCTCTCGCCCGCGGGCTTCAGCGAGTTTTTTCGCGATTCCCCGGTAGAAGGCAGCATCAACGGCCTTGTTCTGTTCTGCCAGGGAGATGGCGGCCAGCTCGAGCGCGTAAAGAATGTTGCCGAGGTAGAGCTGCGCGATTCCCGCGACAGTCTCGCGATCGTCACCCATGTGCAGGGGCAGGGGGAATCGGCGTAACCTCGTGATCTACGGACGATTCCTCGTTGAGAACGCGAACCACTACCGCCGTGATGTTGTCGTTTCCTCCGTTTATGTTCGCCTCCTGGATCAAAGCGTCGACGATTCGTTCGGGCTTGGCGCGGGACGTCAGCAGCTGCTGAATCCGGCGGTCTTCGATCATCCCGGTAAGGCCATCGCTCGCGAGAAGGAAGCCGTCCCCGACCCGCGCCTCGCCATCGAACACATCGGGCTCGATCTCGTCTGCCATGCCAATACAGCGGGTGATGACGTTGCTCTGCGGGTGGCGTCTCGCCTGCTCCGGCGTGAGCAGCCCCGCGTCGACCTGCTCTTGCACCAGCGAGTGATCCTTGGTGAGCTGTCGCATCTGGCCGTCGCGGATCAGGTAGATGCGGGAGTCGCCGACGTGTCCAACCACGTATCTGGTCTCGGAGAGAAGGAGCGCCGATACGGTGCTGCCCATGCCAAGTTTGTCGCGCTCGGTCCTGGTTCGCTCGTATACGGCGCGGTTGGCATCACGGAGAGCCTGGGCGACCCTTTCGTGCGCGTCGGCGCCGTCCAGATCGTTCAGGTCGGAGAGGTCGTGGCTCACCATCTCCACCGCCATCTCGCTCGCGACTTCGCCGGCCGCGTGCCCACCCATCCCGTCCGCGACTATGAACAGCCCGCGGTGAGCGTTGGCCGAAGCGTGGAGCGAGTCCTCATTACCCTTTCGAATCCGGCCGACATCAGTGCGAGCCGCAACAGCAAGGTGCACTAGCGGGAGCTCATTGGATGGAAGTACTGGTGGGTGATTCTATTGATGGAGGGGACCCTCCCGGCCTCAAACTACGGATGCGCGAAAAGAGCGGCAAGCATCACCCCGCGCGCTGTAGTAGCGGCTCGACGTCGCCCGCCTGAAGTCGCCAGAGGGTGTTGTAAAGCCCGCCCCGCTCCAGCAGCTCACGGTGCGTCCCGCTCTCTGCGACCTCGCCGTGATGGAGCACCAAAATCATGTCGGCGTTGGCGATGGTGCTGAGCCGGTGCGCCACCGCGATCGTCGTTCTCCCCGACACGAGCACACTCAGCGCCGCGTGGATCTCGGCCTCGATCTCGCTGTCGACCGCGCTCGTCGCTTCGTCCAGCAGCAGCAGCGGCGCGTTCGCGGCGACGGCGCGAGCGAAGGAGAGAAGTTGCCTTTCGCCGACACTGATCGATGCCCCGCGCTCGCCCAGCACCTGCCCGTAGCCCTGCGGAAAGCCGCGGATTATTCGGTCCGCGCCGACTTTAGCGGCTGCCCTCACGACTTCCTCGTCGCTGAGCGGATTCGAGAGCCGGATGTTGGTCGCAATGTCTCCGGCGAAGAGGAAGATGTCCTGCTGAACGTAGCCAATCAGTGATCGCAGCTCCTCGAGCGGCATCGTTCGGATGTCGACGCCGTTGATCGTGATCCGCCCCCGCTGGGGATCGTAGAACCGCATCAGCAGATTGACGATTGTGGTCTTGCCCGCGCCGGTGTGCCCGACAAGAGCAAGGGTTTCGCCCGGCCGCGCTGTGAAGCTCACTCCCTTGAGCACCCACTCGACCGGAGTGCTTTCCTGCGGAGCCCCGCTCTTCTGCTTCGCCATGTGAGCGAGGTCATAAGCGAACCACACATCCTCGAACGCTACCTCTACTCCCCTGCCTCTCGTCAGCACTTCGACGCGCTCGGTCCGGTCCGGAACGCTCGGGACGGTGTCGAGCAGTGTGAAGATCCGCTCCGAGCTCGCCATCGCGGTCTGCAGAATGTTGTACTTCTCGGATAGATCCTGGAGCGGCTGGAAGAATCTTCGCACGAGCTGAAGGAACGCCGCGACCGTGCCGACGCTGAGGAGATTCGCGTGGACGCGGGACGCTCCCGCGACGATGAGAATGGCGAGCGCGATCGACGTTAGCAGCTCGATGGCCGGAAAGTAGAGCGCGTAGACCGTGATCGACTTGAGATTTGCATCGAGGTGAGAGCGATTCAGCTCGTCGAAGCGCCGGGCTTCGCGTTTCTCCTGGTTGAACAGCTGCACGATCCGCATCCCGGTCAGTCGTTCCTGAAGAAACGAGTTGATCCTGGCAAGACGCACCCTGATATCGCGATAGGTATCTCGCACACCCTTTCGAAACAGCCCCGATACGAACACCACGAATGGAATGACGAGGAATGAAGCCAGCGCGAGGCGCCAATCCATGATCAGCATCGCGACGCTGATCGCGACCAGCGTGAACAGGTCGCCGAGACCCGAGACGACACCGGAGGTGAACAGCTCGTTCAGCGTCTCGACGTCCGACGTCACGCGCGTGATCAACCTCCCCGCTGGATTCCGGTCGAAGTACGATACGGAGAGCCGCTGCAGATGGCCGAAAATCTCCATCCTCAGATCGCGCATGACTCGCTGGCCCAGAAGGCTGGTCAGCCAGGTTTGCCCGTACGACGTCACGAATTCGGCCAGCAGCGCCAGCAACAGCAAGCCCGTGCACACGACGACGACGCGCATGTCGCGCGCGGGCACCGCCACGTCGATCACGCGCCTGGTCAGCAGGGGCCCGACGACCTGAACTCCGCCTTCGATGCAGAGGAGGACGAATGCTCCGTACATCAAGGCGCGGTAAGGGCGGGTGTAGATGAGCAGACGACCCATCAGCTTGCGGTCGTATGCCTTGCCGAGTACGTCGTCTTCGTGGGTCTGAGTTGCGGGGGCAGTCATTCAGCCGTATCCTAGCCGGGTTGCAGGTGCGACGCCACGGCAATCGGGTCACCCATGGTACGCAGGTTGCTCTTTTACCGGGCCACGATGTTCCATCCTGTCGGCTGACGTTAAACCCATACTGGAGGGAAGATGGGAATTCTCGCATGGATCGTTCTTGGTCTGATCGCGGGCGCGATCGCCAAGGCCATCATGCCGGGCAATGACCCCGGCGGCATCATCGTTACCATGATTATCGGCATCGTTGGTGCGTTCATCGGTGGCTTCCTCGGGAACATGCTCATGGGGAAGGATATCAACGGCTTCACCATTCAGAGCATCATCCTGGCTGTCGTTGGCGCGCTCATCCTGCTCTGGATTTATCGCATGGCAACGCGGGGCCGAGGGGCACCGCGAGTCCCGTAAAACGCGACTCGCTTCACGCAGGTAAAGGGTTTGCCGCTCTGGCTTTACTGGATTCTTCTCGGGCTGGTCGCCGGGAGTCTGGCCAAGTTTCTGGTGCCAGGGCGGGACCCTTCGGGTTGCATCATCACCATCCTCCTCGGAATCGTCGGCGCCTTCATCGGCGGCTGGCTTGGAACACGATTTTTCGGCTGGGGCACGGTTGCCGCCGGACATTTTGACCTCCGCTCAATCGGCATCGCCACCGTCGGCGCCATAGTCCTTCTCCTCCTCGGCAGGCTCGTCAGGCGGTTGTAGTCGAGCTGCGGAATTGCGACGGCAATTCGGCAAATCTTCGGGGCCGCGCTTAGATTTGGGATGTGAAAGACAGTATCGTCATCCGCGGCGCCCGACAGCATAACCTCAAAGGGTTCGACCTGGAGATCCCGAGGCGAACCGTCACCGTCGTGACCGGTCCGTCGGGATCGGGGAAATCGTCGCTTGCGTTCGATACCATCTATGCCGAAGGTCAGCGCCGCTACGTCGAGTCGCTTTCCTCTTACGCGCGACAATTCCTGGAACGGATGGAAAAGCCCGACGTCGACTCCATCGAAGGACTGTCGCCGGCCGTAGCAATCGAGCAGAAGAATCCGACCAAGACCTCCCGCTCGACCGTAGGCACGGCGACCGAGATCTACGACTACCTGCGTCTGTTGTGGGCGCGTGTGGGACACACGTTCTGTCCGAATTGCGGGAGAGAGATAAAGCCCGACACCGTGCAGTCGGTGACTGATACCGTGCTCGCGTCGCCTGTCGGCGCCCGTTTCTACGTCACTTTTCCGCTACGGCTCTCCAGCCAGGTCACGCACGATGTGGTGATCGAGAATCTCCGCGCGCAGGGTTTTCTGCGCGTCGCCATCGACGGAATGGTGATGCATCTCGACGAGCTCGCCGAATCGAAGCGCGACATCACTCGCGCGAAGGAGCTCCTCGTGGTCGTGGACCGGCTGGCTGTTTCCCCCGAGAGCGGCGGACGCCTGAGTGATGCCGTCGGAACCGCGTTCGCCGAGGGCGAGGGGGACTGCGTGATCCTGTTCACGGATCAGGTCGTGTCGCCTCTCGACGGACTCACGGTCGACAAACTGTCCTTCACCGAGCGTTTCCAGTGTGCAAACGACGGAACGCTTGCGCCGACTCCCACGCCACAACTGTTCTCGTTCAACAACCCGCGTGGTGCGTGCTCGCAGTGTAACGGATTCGGAGCGATTCTCGAGTACGACGAGTCGCTCGTCGTCCCCTCCCCCGCCCGCTCGCTGCGCGACGGCGCGATCGACCCGTGGACCAAGCCGAGGTACGACAATAAGCGTCGCGCTCTGGCGGAGTTCGCGAGTCGCGAGCGCATTCCAACGGACAAGCCGTGGGAGCAGCTCACCTCAGCGCAGCGACACCTGCTGCTTCATTCGAGGACCAGAGGTTACAAGGGAATCTTTCCCTTCCTGCACGATCTCGAGGAGAAGCGGTACAAGCAGTATATCCGCGTTTTCCTCCGTCAGTATCAGACCGCGCAGGAATGTCCGCGCTGCCACGGCACGAAGCTCCAGCCCGAAGCGCTCAACGTGCGTGTCGGCGATGTCAACATTGCCCAGGTGGCGGACTTTCCCGTCGATCAGCTCGCGATCTGGCTGAACGAGCTGCAGCTGTCCGACTTCGAGCGCAGCGTGGCGGAGATGATCCTCAAAGAGGCGCGCGACCGCGTCACCTTTCTGAGAGATGTCGGGCTCGGCTATCTCTCGATGAATCGTGCGACGCGCACACTGTCGGGCGGAGAGGCGCAGCGCATCGGCCTCGCCAACTCTCTTGGTTCACAGCTCGTCGACACGCTCTACGTTCTCGACGAGCCCTCCATCGGTCTTCACGCGCGCGACATGGACCGGCTCCTCAAGCTGCTTCAGCGGCTGCGAGATGCGGGCAACAGCGTGCTGGTCGTGGAGCACGATCTCGCCGCGATCGAGATGGCGGACTACATGGTCGAGCTGGGGCCAGGGAGTGGTGAGGCCGGCGGCCAGATCGTTTTCGCGGGCCCAATGTCCCGCGTCAGCGAGAGCCCGTTGACCGGTCAGTACGTGACGGGCGCGCGCTCTATCCCCCTGCCCGACGACCGTCGGCGACTCGGCCCGCGCTGGATCACGCTGACCGGCGCGCGACAGCACAATCTCCAGGACGTCGACATCCGCATTCCGCTCGGCGCTTTGACGGTGGTGACGGGGGTTTCGGGATCGGGAAAGAGCACTCTAGTCCATGATGTCCTATATCGGGCGCTCGAGACGCATCTCGTCGGCGAGCACTCCGCCAAGCTCCATCTCGGCGAGAAAGTCGGCGAGTACGAGACGATCACTGGATTCGATGCGCTCGAGGACGTCGTCATGATCGACCAGAGCCCGATCGGGAAATCCCCGCGCTCGAATCCTGTCACTTACGTGAAGGCGTTCGACGAAATACGCGGCATCTTCGCCGACACGCCTCTCGCCCGCCAGCGCAAATACACTCCTGGCACTTTCAGCTTCAATGTCGAGGGAGGACGGTGCGAGGCGTGCGAAGGCGCGGGAGCCCTGGAAGTCGAGATGGTGTTCATGGCCGACGTCTACGTGCCATGCGAGGACTGCGGCGGCAAGCGGTACAAGCCTGAAGTTCTGGATGTCACTGTTCGCGGTAAGAACATCCACGAAGTGCTCGACATGACTGTCGATCAGGCGATCAGATTCTTCCCGCGCGAGGAAAAGCTCGGTCAGGCGCTCTGGCAGCTGCAGCAGGTCGGACTCGGCTATGTGCGCCTTGGGCAGCCGGCGACGACGCTGTCGGGCGGAGAAGCGCAGCGCATCAAGATCGCGCGCGAGCTGGCGTTGGCGGGGAAGAAATCCGGGAAGAAGATGTATGTGTTGGACGAGCCGACGACCGGTCTACACCTCGAGGACATACGGAAGCTGGCGAAAGTCTTCGACCGCCTTCTCGAGCAGGGCCACACGCTGGTGCTGATCGAGCACAACCTCGACGTGATAAAGCTTGCCGACTGGCTCATCGATCTTGGGCCGGAAGGCGGAGTCGGGGGCGGAAGGGTCGTCGCAATGGGTCGTCCGGAAGATGTCGCGAAGGTGGAGGACTCCCACACGGGACGCTGGCTGGCGCCGCTGCTGGAGCGACGCGTTGACAGCATGGAGATCTCACCACGCATAGGATCCGCGCTGGTTGATATCGAACCGATGTCGCGGCAGCTGGCTCTCTAGTCGCTCCGGCCGGCCGGCCGCGAGATTCCTTAGCGGGCCTCTTGCAGCATGCGCGAAACCTTGGCAGTAACCGCGCGCGGAGCGAAGCGGTTGGCCTGGGCGACAATCTTGTTCTTGATGCCCGGAATGGCGACGCGCCGTCCGTGCATCATCGCAGCGACTCCAAACTCCGCCACGTCGGCGGCGTCCGCGATTCCGAAAGCCGCGAAGAGTCGCGAGTTCCCTACATCCGCGGTCGCGGCGAAGTCGGTGCGAGTAGCTCCCGGGCACAGTGCCGTGACGGTGACACCACTGTGTCGCAGCTCCTCAGCGAGCGCCTCCGAGAAGCTGAGCACATATGCCTTCGTGGCATAGTACACGGCCATCAGCGGTCCCGGCTGAAACGCGGCCGTCGACGCAAGGTTGAGCACGCGCCCGGACTTGCGCTTGATCATCGCCGGCAGAAACAGTTTGGTGAGATGCGTGAGGGCGGCGATGTTGACCTGGATCATCTCCAGCTCGCGCTGGATCTTCGTGTCCGCGAACTCTCCTCCGAGTCCGAATCCGGCGTTGTTG
>JBGQIT010000091.1:0-8626 GCA_041498575.1 Gemmatimonadaceae bacterium | reverse complement strand
GGGATCCGACAACGCCAATGGAAGTCCGGCCGCGTCGACCTTGTAGAAGTTGACCAGGTTGAAGGACGGCTGGTTGAAGCCGCAGCAACCGAAGTGGGTGAAATACGGGAAATTCAGGCGTTCCCCAAAGTTGGCGTTGTTGCCATTCGGCTCGCCGTCATTCGAGGAGGCTTGATACGCCCAGATGGTCTCCGGCCCGTCGGCGAATTGCTTGAACCCGGTCCAAACGCGATCGTAACTCTGTTCCAGGGCATATGGCCCGTTGCTCTTGACGTCTTGCAGTGTCGTTACGCCCGCAGCGTATTGGCCTGCGTATACCTGGACGCGCCCCTTAAAAGCTTTGGCCGTCCACTGTGACGCGCGTCCCTTGGCACGCGGTGTGGTCGGCAACAACGCGATCGCTGCGTCGAGATCCTTCAGAATATCTGCCACGGCCTCGGCGCTGGTCTCATTCGCCTTGCGGAAGTCGACATCATCCTCCCGGTAGTACGGAATGTTTCCCCACATCCGGTATGCCTCGAAATGATAGTGCGCCCTGAGAAAGAGGGCCTCTCCCTCAACGGCGTGGGCGTCCGCAGTGGAGAATGCACCCGGGCTGGACGCTACTACTGACTTGAGCAGGCGCAGCGCCGAATTGGCTCTCACGACACCTTCATAGGTGAGAACCCACTTCTGATTGATGACGAGCTGACCCTGAGGCCCCGCCCAATGGTAGCTCTCGATGTCGTTGATTGGTGGTTGGTCCGTGTTTGTAGACCCTTTGTAGGAATCATCGGCGGCGACGCTGCCAAATATCCAGTTGCTGGCGGCGCATCCCCAGCCGCCCCCCCCGCCACTGGTAACGTTGGTACAATCCAGAGCTCGGTACGCCCCAATGAGAGTTCCCTCAACTCCTGCCGGAGTCGAGAGCGTCGACGCATCCAATGTCCCTTGCGAAACAGCGTTGCTAGACAGGAAATCCTTGCAGCCATAGAGGCCACCGGATACCAGAGTCAGGACCGCCGTTCCGACGAGCAGTCGGTTCTTCGATACGATTTTCATCGTCTTCATTTCCTTAGAAAAAGGCTAATCGTTAGAAGGAGGTCACAATGCCAATACTGAAAATTCTGTTGCTCGGATACGAGCCGCGGTCAACGCCGCGATACTGATCCCGCACGTCCCCTGCCGCGCTGAGACCGTTGGCGACGTTGGCGTTTGCGGCTGGAAGTGCCGGATCAAGACCGTCGTAATTGGTCTTTGTGAACAGATTGTCGCCCTGCAAATACACTCTCGCGCCCGGCAGATATGTCGCCGTCGAGGGCAGGGTGTAGCCGATCTGCATGTTGCGCAGCCGGGTATACGACCCGTCCTTGACGTAGAAGCTGCTGATCCTGCCGCTCACGAGATCGCTGACATCCAAGCGCGGATACTTCGCGTTCAGATTCTGCGGCGTCCACGAATTGTCGAGCAGGTCCTTCCGGACATTGGTTTCGAACTCGCGGAACACGTAGAACTCCATCTGGTTCTCGAAGATCTTGTTTCCATACGTCCCGTAGACCGTCGCACTCACGTCGAAATTGCCGCGGCGCGCCCCGAGATCCAGGCCGGCGGTGAATTTCGGATGCGGACTTCCGATGATGGTGCGGTCGTTGTCGTCGACAACGCCATCGCCGTTCACGTCCCTGAACTTGATGCGACCGGGTGCAGCTCCGTCCTGTGTCGCATGGGCGGCCACGTCGGCTGCATCTTTGAAGAAGCCATCCGCTACGAAGCCATAGAACGAGCCGATGGGATGGCCAACCTCGTTGATGACTTGATTGCCGAAGCGTGTCGCGATTGGACCGTAGAAGAAGTTCTGGACTCCGTCAATCGAGACAATCTTGTTGCTGTAGTGACTGCCGTTGAAGGTGACGTTCCACCACGCCGCCTGATGGCCGACGGAGAAATCAATGCCGGTGTTCCTCATTTTTCCGACATTGACGATCGGCGGATTGGCGATGCCGGCCGTGGCGGGGATTGCCGGATCGAACAGCAGGTTGTTCGTGTTGCGACGATACACGTCCACGACGAAGTTGATTGCGCCGTTGAACAGGACCATATCCGCGCCGACGTTAACGGACTTGTTCTCTTCCCACTTCAGATTGGGGTTTCCCAGAGCCGTTTGCCGGTATCCCGGGGCTATGGTGCTACCTGAGTTCGTTATGTCGTAGAAGGTCTCTCCCGGATCACCGCCGAACGTAGCGCCGACACGTCCCGAAGGTATGAGCTGGTTCCCCGTGGTGCCGACTCCATATCGGAGCATGACATCAGAGAAGAATCTGTTTCCAGAGAAGAACGGCTCATTGGTGAGTCTCCATCCCAGTCCGAATGCCGGGAAGGTTCCCCACTGGTGGCCTGGCGCCAATCGCGAAGAACCGTCTCTGCGAACCGTGAAGCTCGCCACGTACTTTTCCGCATAATTGTAGTCTGCCTTTCCGAACACCGACAATAGTGCCGACTTTCCGCCGCTGCTGAAGACGTCTTTCGTGTTGGGGTCTCCGAGGGCATTCTGGATGTATCTGGAATCAATGCCGGTGTTCAGGAGGTTCCCAATCGAGCCCTGAATGTACCGATTCTGACTTTGATTTGCTTCCTGCCCCAGGAGGACGTCGAAGTTGTGGCTGCCGAGTGCCTTGACGAACCTCGCCGTGTTGCTCCACGTCCAATCGACGAACTGATTGTTGTTCTCATTGATGCTGTTGTTGAAAGTCGCTTCAGCGACCTCGGGACTCGGCGGACTGAAACCCGCGAACGCGTTCTGACCCACATTGAACCCGAGCCTCGTTTTCAACGATAGCGCTTGAGTGAGGTCGAGGCCGGCAAATGCGTTCCCGAAGACATTGAGGTTCTTCTGTATATCGTCTCTGTGCTCGAAAGCGTATTTGACAGGGTTGCCCTGGTTCCCAAGGGTCGCGGCTTTCCCGCCTGCAAAATTCCCGTTGATGTCATAAACCGGTATGACGGGTTGCATCAAAATGTTTTTGCCGAGGATGCCGTCTTCGGCGTACCCACCCGGGTCATCCGGCAACCCGCCGTAGTGCCGCTCGAGACCGAGGGCAACGTTCTCACCGAAGTTGAACTTGCCGCGGTTGAACTGGGTGTTGGCGCGAATGGAACCGCGTTTGAAGTCGTTGTAGATCGCCGTGCCGCCCTGATGGAAGTAATTGAATGAGACGCGATATGCGTTTGCGTCGCTGCCGCCATTCACATCAAGGTTGTAGTCCCCAACCGGCGCTGACCCGAAGACCGCGCCCCACCAGTCCGTACCGTTACTGCCGGGCATGATCAGGCCATTCGGATAGGAATACGCGGCCGTGTTGACGTTGATCGGCCGGCCATATTGGTCAAGGCCTCCCCTGGTGCTGGGCGCTGCGTAGATGTATTGCGGGACGGAGGGGTTGAGCGAGTCCCCGTAAACGTTGGTCGGGGTCTTCAAGCCCGCGTTTTGGTAGGCTGCCCTTACAACCTTGAAATAGTCCAGCGAGTTCGTAATCAGGATATCGTTATAGCCCTTGACCGGATTGGCGACGCCGCTCCTTACTCGCAGCGTGACTTGCGGCGGGCCCTGGATCCCCTTCTTCGTGGTCTCGATGACGATCACGCCGTTGCTGGCGCGTGAGCCATAAATCGAAGACGCCGACGCATCCTTCAGGACCTGAACAGACGTGATGTCGTTCGGGTTCAGGAAGTTGAGGTACGATTCCTCAACCGGAGTGCCGTCGATGACGTAAAGAGGATCGTTATTCTGGAAGGAGCTGACGCCGCGGATTCTGACGGTGCTGCGTGAACCGGGAGAACCACTCGCGACAACGGTTACTCCTGGTACGGCGACATCGAGTCGCTGGAGCACGCTTGCCGAGGTCTGTTTCTGTGCCTGGGCAATGTCGACACTGGAGATGGCGCCGGTGATGTCCCCGCGCCGCTGTTCAGTGTAGGCGGTAACGAGCACCTGCTCGAGGTAGGTGATCTGCGCCATCGTTACATCGACGGTGCTGCGTCCCGCAACCGTCGTCTGCACGGGGCGCTGTCCGAGGACGTAGAAAGTCAGAACCGCGTCTCCGGGCGCGCTGATGCGGTATTTCCCGCTGGCGTCTGTGGTTGCCCGCGTATCCGTCCCTTGCACCCGGATGGTAACTCCCTGAAGCGGAGCACCGCCGGTGGAGGTTACAGTTCCGCTGACCACCAGATTCTGGGCGAATGCCGTTCCGGTCAGAACCAGCGCGAACAGCAGACTCACAACCACTGCACTCAAACCCCGCCATCCGCGGTTTCGGAATGAGTTCTTACCGAACATGTTCTTCTCCATGGTTTTCCTCCCCTTTGCGAACATCAGTTATCCTCCGGTCTACGCATTGACTTCAGCCCCTGCATCTCGATCACCTGCCGATAGGTGATGAGCCGGACATTGCGAGCCTTGAGAGCCTCGCTAAAGCGCTGTGACGTGAGCGCATCCAGTTCTCCCTGACGATTCTTGCTCATGTCGGGGAGGGGGCCGGAGGTGTTCATGTCCAGTAGTGCAGCCAACTCCGCATCGTCAATCCCGACGTGGGTAACCACGAGATTGAAGCGCGGCTTGAGACGATTGACCATCGTCACGAGGCTGTCGGTCTTGTCCCGCGGCGCCGCCGAGTATTGGGGATCATGCCTGGTCTCCCCGAAATACTGCGACATGCCCAAGCCATATTCCCTGGCGAGCCGTTCCGTGATCTCACGGAACTCGGGATAGCGAACCGCTGTGCCCATGTGGTAGTCGACGTAGTCGATTTTGAGGCCCGACCCGCGCGCCCGATCGATCTGCGCGCGCAGCTCCTTCTCGACTTCCTTGAGATCGGGGTGATTCTTGTGAAGCGCGTCGGCGGACGGAAAAAAATAGCCGTTCGCGTCGACGAGCGACGGAACGGCGGTACGGCCCAACACCGGACCCCAACGATAATTCTTCCACTCCGAATTGAGCGTGAGGTGGATCCCGACGGAGACTTCGGGATGGCGCTTGAGGATGTCCACCGTCTCCTGATACCAGGGGGTGGGAAACATCACCGATATCGAAACCGGAAGGCCGGTCGCGATCAGTCTCTCGAGAGCCATGTTCACGCTGTGGCTCATCCCCGCATCGTCACTGCGGATAACGAGGTAGACCGGTTCGGCATTAGCAGGATGTCTCGACGCGTCGGCCTGACCGACAACGTGCATCGGCGAGACGAACAGCAGCGGGCCACATAGCAGCAGAGCAAAGGAACGAACCAACTGGTACGACCTCCCTGAGGACGGGGTCAGGTGAGTCTGCTTCAAACCGCGTAAACCGAGCAGAGCAACACCTTACAGCTGAGTCGACTCTGAGACACCCTCTAATACGGCAGGACATTTGAGTTGTCAAGTAGAATTTCCGTTAAAGAGCAGGGCCGGCGGACGGCACATTTCGCATATTCGAGCACTCCTTTCGAGATCCGAGTCGTGAGCGCTCGCCTCCATCTGGTTCGCCTGGCAGTCCTTTCCCTTGGACTCGTCGCCGCCTCACCGCGAGCACCCGCCGGCGGAGCGGCCACTGCAACCACCTCAGCGGCGCCCCGCGTGGTCGGGTATTTGGCGTCGTGGGGCGTGCGCACCAAAGGCGCGTCGATCGCCGCTCTCCCGGCGCGGCAGCTCACTCACATCTTCTACGCATTCGCCCTCATCGCGAACGACGGAACCGTTATGCTTGGCGATCGTTGCGTCGACGTCGGTGCGTGTGGACGCGGCGCTACAGTTCCTGTGCGCCCGCGCGGCAACTTTGGCGAGCTCAAGCTTCTCAAGGCGCGCAACCCGCACCTCAAACTCGCCATCTCGGTGGGAGGGTGGGGTGGCTCCGCGCGATTCTCCGACGCCGCGCTCACCGACTCCGCGAGACGCAAGTTTTCGGCGTCGGCGATCGATCTCTTCATTCGGCGCTGGCCGGGCTTGTTCGATGGAATCGATATCGACTGGGAGTTCCCGGTACAGGGCGGTCTGAAGGGAAATGTGGAACGCCCCGCCGACAAGGAAAACTTCACTCTGCTTTTGGCGGAGCTGCGTCGTGAGCTCGATGAGCAAGGGCAAAAAGACAATCGCCATTACGAGCTGACCATCGCCGCATCGGCACGCCCGTCGGAAATCGCCAACCTCGAGCTCGGGCAGATTGTCCCGCTGCTCGATTTCATAAACGTGATGACTTACGACTACCATACCGGCGGCTCGATCGCCCACTTCAACGCGCCGCTTTACGCCGCCACAAACGATCCGACGCCGGAGCTGAACGTCGACTCGAGCATGCGGGCGTTTCAGGCCGGCGGAGCGCCATCCGACAAGCTGCTTGTCGGGATTCCATTTTTTGCTCGCGCCTACGGCGGCGTTCCTAACGTGAACGGTGGACTCTTCCAGCCATCGGGCGGTCCCCCAAAGGATTGGGAGGGGTCAGCTGGAGATTGGCGTCAGCTGGCTCGCATACGGCTGGGCGATCACCGTTACGAACGCCACTGGGAATCCGCGGCGCGCGTGCCGTGGCTCTACGATGCGCAAAGTGGAACATGGATCACGTACGATGATCCCCAGTCCGTACGCGCCAAGGTCGAGTACGTACGCGAGCGCGGGCTTGGCGGGGTCGTCATCTGGGAGCTTTTCGGAGATGACGGGAGTCTCATGCGGGCGATCGGGACGCTGCGCTAACTGGCACCTACTAACCGAGATTTTTTTAACTGCGAGAAGAGCTAGGTAGGGGGTGCGAGCTACTAGGTTCGAGGTAGGAGGTAACGCGCACCGCGAAACGCTTCTACCTCCTACCTCGCGCCTAGCACCTCGTACCCCCCAACTAGCTCTTCTCGCGGTTGGGTTTTCTTCCATCAGACGCACGATGAAACTCTTTTCCATCCGCCGCGCCACCGTCGACGATGCCGCGACGATGGCAGCGCTCGGCGCGCGCCTGTTCGCGGAGGCGTACGGTGAGACGCATCCTGAGCCGGAGCTTAGCCGCTATTTGGCCAGATCTTTTTCGGTCGAGGGGATTCGCGAAGCTATCGCGGACGATGGCGTCACCATGTTGATGGTTGAGGATCCCAAGGGAAGCGCGATCGCGTACGCCTACATGCGGGAGAGTCCTGACCCTCCACCCGGTGTGGACGGAGACCACGCGCTCGAGATCGTACGCTTTTATGTCGACGCGGTCTGCCAGGGGCGCGGTGTCGGCGCCGGACTCATGAGGGAGTGCTTCAAGGATGCGAAGAATCGCGGCGCCGACGTGGTATGGCTCCAGGTCTGGAAGGAAGCGCCGTGGGCCGTCGGATTCTACGCGCGGATGGATTTCTCGGTCGTCGGCTCCGCTCCCTTTTACTTCGGGGATCAGGTGGGCGACGATCACATCATGGCGAAGTCACTCTGATCGGAGTGTAATCACTGATCATTTTTCAACCCACCGGAATCGTCAAAATGCGTGACTGAGATCGCAAGAAAACAGTCACTTGAGAGTGAAGATTTCCCTCCAGGCCAGCAAGTGGCGCCGCTCGATGCCGCGCGCGTGGAAACAGACGCGGCTCCTCCAGCCCGCGAAAATTGCCGGGTGCGTGACGATCGCCGCATTGAATATTCTTTGGCATGGACACGGGATGCTCCGGGCGTCTCCCTCGGTCATGCGGTTCGTCGTCGTCGGCGTCGTTTGCTATGTGGTGACGACGATCGCGGAGTTTCTCTGGCTCTTATACAGCGGTCCGAGATTCACCGGCTTCGAATCACGGACGGCTGCCAAGGGCGCGAGCCAAATCACCGCGCCAGATCCGCTGGTCGAACAGCTGAAGGAGCTGCCCCCGGCCGAGCTTCGCGATGAGGTTCTGCTGCTGGCGAAGGAGATGAAATCCTTTGAGGCGGTGAGCGATCGCGAGTTCGTCAACACCCTCGCCGGCGCCAAGCCACTTCAGGTCGTCACGGAAGCGGAGCGCGACGAAGTGCTCGACCAGCAGAGCACCGAGCTGCTGGAGCACAACCTCCGTACATGGCGCGCGTACAGAGAGAGATTCTATCGGCCTGCGCGCGCGTTTCGCGACGAGCTTCGAAAGCGGCTCGGCATCCGAAATGCCAGCCGCGAGCCGAGGATTCCGGCACTGGACCAGGCGCAGCTGACTGGCGCCAAGCCAATCGCGCAGGCGGCGGACTATCTGGCTGGTTTGGCGCGTCGGCTTAAATGAGGGGAGTTATTGCGAAATCGTGCCTTGGAAAAGCACGCAGCCGACACCTGCGAGGCTGACGGCCCCCGGCCGGAAGTCTTCAGTTCAGATTAGCTCTTTGGGGGCTCGTCGAGGCCGACCTGGATTTGCGAGAGAGCGTCCGGCGACATTCCGAAGGTTGAGTTGATGTCGAACTTGCGACGCAGGTACTCCTCGAAGCTTATCCACTCGCCTTCGTATTCAACCGACCTCGTCCAGGCGCACAACGTGACGAGATTCCGGTAGTGTTCCGCCCCGCGCGCAATGACGAGAAGCGCGATCATCATCAGGCCGAGCGCCGCGGCGAGAGCAAGAGAAATCATGTCTCCGCGATGCAGCTCCCTTACCAGTTCCTGTTGACGGTCACGCAGCAGGCTGGCCTCGTCGGCGGTCATCGCCTGCAG
>JBGQIT010000090.1:0-8672 GCA_041498575.1 Gemmatimonadaceae bacterium | reverse complement strand
TCCTCGAGGATTTTTTCAGACGCCAGAGAGTTGTAGAAGGTTCGGCTGCCCGATAATTTGCGAGGCTGCAGGACAGGTGGCCGAGTGGTTGAAGGCACCGGTCTCGAAAACCGGCATACCGGTGAACCCGGTATCGAGAGTTCGAATCTCTCCCTGTCCGTCTAGTATCACTCCGAGTGCCGCGCGGAGCCGAGTTGTCCGCAGTTCGGAGTTGTCCCGGTTCGCAGTTGTCCGCAGTCTTCGCTGGTAAGCCCCGCGGAATTACGCTGGTTGGCGCCGTACAACGATGTTGGGACGGGTGGCCGAGTGGTTTAAGGCGCACGCCTGGAAAGTGTGTGTACGTTAATAGCGTACCGTGGGTTCGAATCCCACCCCGTCCGTTGGAGTCTTAGTAGCAGAGTCGGTCGCGCGACTGCTCCAACACCGAGCTCCTGGAGCCACCTTGAACAGAGGCCTTTATGTCGTGATGGGGGTCTCCGGCTCCGGCAAAAGCGTCATCGGCTCGACATTCGCCCGCGCGCTCGGCGTCGACTTTGTCGAAGGTGATGGCTACCACAGCGCCGCGAATGTAGACCGCATGTCGTCAGGAGTCCCACTAACCGACGACGATCGCGCGCAGTGGCTTCGCTCGCTCGCCGTGCGAATCCGGGAGGCGAAGGAGTCGGGGACCGGGCTGGTAGTGTCTTGCTCCGCGCTCAAGCGATCATATCGGGACATCCTTCGCGCTGCAGCAAGCGAGCTGCGGTTCGTCTTTCTCCACGGTCCCCGGGCTTTGCTCGCTGAACGCCTTGCCAGTCGCCGCGGACACTACATGCCTCCATCTCTTCTGGAAAGCCAGCTCGCTACCCTCGAGGATCCATCGCCAGACGAACAGGCGTGGGCGTGCGACATCAGGGAATCACCAGACGATATCGTCGCCGCTCTCATGGTCCGCGCGTCGTCATGAGCCCTGACAGTCGCCTGCTCATCCTCGCGCTCGTCGCGGTGATCGCGCTCATCGTGCTCATCGCAACCTTCAAGTTGCACCCCTTCGTCGCCCTGATATCCGTGTCGCTGGGCCTTGGGGTGGCGGCCGGTATGCCTCCTGGCGCCGCCGTCAAAGCGTTCCAGGACGGCGTCGGGAACACCCTCGGTTTCATCGCCGTCATCGTCGGACTCGGCACGATGCTCGGAAAGATGATGGCGGAGTCGGGCGCCGCCGCACGCATCGCGACGACGCTCATCGACCTGTTCGGTGAGCGCCGCGTGCACTGGGCTATCATGGTCGTCGCTTTTATCGTCGGAATCCCTGTTTTCTTCCAGGTCGGTTTCGTTCTCCTGATTCCGCTCGTGTTCACCATCGCGCGCCGCACTGGGATGTCGCTCATCAAGATTGGGATCCCGCTCGTGGCCGGCCTGTCGGTGGTGCACGGGATGTTGCCGCCACATCCCGCGGCCATGCTCGCCGTGATCGCGTATAACGCCGATGTCGGGCGGACGATTCTTTACGGTCTGCTCGTCGGACTCCCGACGGCGGCGCTGGCTGGGCCGATCTTCGCCACGTGGGTTGCGCCGCGCATCGTGCTTCCGGCGGATAATCCGATTGCAAGGCAATTCGAAGGGAGCTCGGACGGCTCCGATGGCTCGAGTGCGGCGCAACAGGCGCCGGGATTCGGCATCTCTGTATTCACGGTGTTGATCCCCGTGATCCTGATGCTCCTCGCCAGCGCGGCCGACCTCACGCTCGACGCGGCGAGCCCCGTACGCTCGGCGCTCCATTTTGTCGGAAACCCGATCGTGGCGTTGCTCCTCGCGCTTCTTTTTTCGTTCTGGTCTCTGGGCCGACCACGACATTTCACACGAGTACAACTGATGAAATTCTGCAACGACTGCTTGGCCCCGACGGCGACGATTCTGTTGGTGATCGGCGCGGGGGGCGGCTTCAACCAGGTGCTCGTGCAGAGCGGTGTGGGACGGGCCATTGCCGACATGGCGATTGGCTCACACGCGTCGCCGCTTCTCCTTGCCTGGGCCGTTGCAGCGCTCATTCGCGTCGCCACCGGATCGGCGACGGTGGCGATGACGACCGCCGCCGGGATCGTGGCACCCATCGCGGTAGCGATGCCGGGCACGCATGCCGAACTGCTGGTGCTCGCGACCGGGGCCGGTTCGCTGGTCCTATCACACGTGAACGACGCCGGCTTCTGGCTGATAAAGGAATTCTTCAATATGACTGTCCCGCAGACGCTGAAGACGTGGACGGTGGCGGAGACGATCATCGGTATCGCGGGACTGGGATTCACCTTGCTTCTGAGCCTAGTGCTCAGATAGGGGAGGCATATGCTAAGAAAGGGCACTTGGACTTGCACTTGCTGGACGATAGTTGCAGCGATGCTCCTGGCCGCGACGGGTTGCACACCGCCGCAGGGGACGGCGTCTCGCGTCGTCACACCTGAAGCCCTGACGTCGATTGGATGGATCGATGCGACGGCGACTCTCGATCCAGGCACGACGCCCATATACGCCGGCGACGCTCCGTTGAAGTTCGAGTTCCTCAAGGACATGCGCAAAGGCGACGGTTTCACGCTGTCGGCGTATTCGATGGGCGCGCACAGCGGTACCCACATTGATGCGCCGATGCACTTCGTGCGCGACGGCGCGTCAATCGAACAATTGTCTCTCGCATCGCTGATCGGCCCGGCACGAGTGATCGACATCCCCGACAGTGTGCGATCGATCGACGCTGCGGAGTTGAATCGGCACGAGTGGCGTGACGCGCCGCGAGTGATCTTCCGGACCCGGAGCTCACTGCGCGGCTGGATGGCATCCTCCACATTTCATCGCGACTTCGCCTTCATCGCACCCGATGCGGCGCAGCTGCTTGCCGACGCCGGAGTGCAGCTGGTTGGGATAGACTACATCTCCGCGGAACAATTCGGCGCGCCGGCGCCGAGGACGCATCAGATTCTACTCGGCAAAGGAATTCCGATAGTCGAAGGGTTGGCGCTCGGAGCCGTGCGTGCCGGGGACTACGACCTGATTGTGTTGCCGATCAAAGTAGCGGGCCACGAAGGTGCGCCTGCCCGGGCGATCTTGCGGACGCGAGCTCCCTGAACGCCAAAACGATGGATTCGAATGCCACCCCTCCGTCGGAACATCCGGTGCCGAAATCGCTTATAAGAGTGGGATTTTCCGGAGCGATTCTCGTGACGCGGGCCGGTTCCGGGGCGTCTCATTTATGACGCGGAATGCATGCCCAGCCGCGTGTGGCACGCTAAGTTACATGCTTCACCAGCAGTACGCTGCCCAGAGTAAAGCCGTCGAAAGACGGTGGCACAGAGCCACGGGGCTGTAGCGGGATAACCCGCCATGCCAGCCGAGCCGCCAGCGAATCCGACTATGGTCGGTGCCGCGGCGGCTTTTTTTGTTGCCCGGATCTGCTGACACGTTTGCACGGCACACATTCGACCTTCAGGGGACAAGCGCCCATGTCATACATATCCGCAACCGTTAGCCAAATCACACGTCGCTGGGGATGGCTCATTGTGTGTCCCGTCCTCGCCGTTTGCGCGGGGGACAATACCTCCGGTCCACTCGTGGCAGGCCACCCGGGAGCCATTTCTGATCTGTCGGTCACAGTGACAACTGACGTGTCGGTCCTGCTTTCGTTCACTCAGGTCGACGACGGCATGGGGCAGGCCGCCCAGTACGACGTGCGCTACTCGGTTGGGTCCATGTCATGGGGTTCGGGTACTTCCGCTGCGACCGGGACCTGCGCGGCGCCCCTGGCCGGCACAGGAGTAGGCAGCGTGCTCTCGTGCACGGTTCTGGGTCTGTCGCCAGCGACGAGCTATAACTTCCAGGTCGTCGCGTTTCGCGGAAACATGAGCGGAAACGCGGTGTTTGGTGAACTTTCTAACGTCGCGGCAACTTCCACCTTGTCGAACGCGCCGCCCCCTCCTGTCGTGACGACGGTGACGGTCTCGCCGGCATCGGCATCAGTAGGCGTAGGTGGGACAGCCACCCTGCAGGCGACGGTCAAGGATCAGAATGGCAATGCGATGACCGGACAGACTGTTACCTGGTCTACCAATAACGCCGCCGCGGCGACTGTGAATTCGAGCGGCGTCGTCACTGGTGTTACGGCCGGTTCGGCAACGATTACCGCCCTTAGCTCCGGCGTGTCCGGCACCTCGGCGATCACTGTAACGGCGGGACCCCCTCCTCCTCCGGTGGTAACGACAGTCACGGTCGCCCCGACGTCGGCATCGGTAGTCGCCGGTGCGACGACGACTCTGCAAGCAACGGTCAAAGATCAGAATGGCAATGTGATGACTGGGCAGACCGTTACCTGGTCCACCAACAATGCCGCCGTGGCGACTGTGAATTCGAGTGGTGTGGTCACCGGTGTTGCGGCAGGCTCGGCGACGATCACCGCGACGAGCTCGGGAAAGACGGGAACGTCGAGCATTACCGTAACCGCCGTACCTCCTGTGGTCACGACAGTCACGGTTGCCCCGACGTCAGCATCGGTGGTAGCAGGTGCGACAACTACTCTACAGGCAACTGTGAAGGATCAGAACGGCAATGTCATGAGCGGGCAGACCGTCACATGGTCTACCAACAACGCTGCTGCGGCGACAGTGAATTCGAGCGGCGTCGTAACGGGCGTTGCGGCGGGGTCCGCGACGATCACCGCGACGAGCTCAGGTAAGACCGGCACGTCGAGCATTACAGTGACCGCTGTACCACCGGTTGTCACGACAGTTACGGTTGCCCCGACCTCGGCATCGGTAGTGGCTGGAGCAACGACCACTTTGCAGGCGACGGTCAAGGATCAGAACGGCAATGTAATGACCGGACAGACCGTTACCTGGTCCACCAATAACGCCGGTTCGGCGACAGTGAATTCGGGCGGTGTAGTTACGGGCGTCGCGGCCGGTTCTGCGACGATCACTGCGACGAGCTCAGGAAAGACCGGAACGTCGACCATTACGGTGACGGCGGTGTCCGGAGGCGGAACGATCCTTTTCCAGGAGAATTTCGAAGACGCGAACCTTGGGTCGCGCGGCTGGTACGACAACACCAGCGCCCAACTCTCAACGGTGGAACATATCGCCGGCAGCAACAGCTCGGCGCAATATCATTTCCTCGCTGGCGCAACCAGCCCGACTAGCGGCGGCGCACAACGGCACAAGTTCACGCCGTCGAACTCGTTCTATGTAAGCTATTATGTGAAGTACAGCACCAACTGGGTCGGATCGGGCCAGGCCTACCATCCGCACGAGTTCTACGCCCTGAGCACGCTGGATGGAGATTGGGACGGTCCATCAGAGAACTTCCTGGACGTCTACATCGAGCACAATTACCAGAATGGCGGACGGCCGCGCATCGAAATCCAGGACAACAAGTCAGTCAACTACAGCTACGGAGCGCTACCGAACAACTTGATTGCCATTACTGAGAACCGCTCCGCTGGTGGATGCAACGGTGTGGTAGAAACCAACATCTATTCGGAGTGTTTCAACTTCGGGACATACTGGTACAACGACAAGCAGCTTACCGGCCCCGTCGTGTTCCAGCCCAATCCCGGCCCGGGCTACAAGAACGACTGGAACTTTGTCGAGGCCTATTTCCAGTTGAACACCATCGTAAATGGCATCGGACAGGCAGACGGTGTCGTGCAATACTGGTTCAACGGCACATTGATCATCGACCGGCACGACATCCTTTTCCGCACCGGTGCACATCCGACGCTGCAATTCAGTCAGTTCCTGATCGCACCCTACATCGGCGACGGCTCTCCCGTCGACCAGTCGATGTGGGTGGACAACCTGCGGCTCGCGACATCCCGCATCCCCTAATTAGGCGCCCAAGCGCTTATCCCGCCTCTACTTAACCAGGTAGGGGCGGGTTTTTCTTCGGCCGCGGCCAGCTTACCGGGTTCGAGTGGATCTGCCAGGCGCGCCAATGAGGCAGTCAGTGCGAAAAAAGGCGTGACGGCGCTCGGCTGATTGCAGTCCTATAAGCAATGGACAAGATCCTGGATTCCGCAGCAAAAAGAGCGCAGTGGTTAAAGCACACGGCAAAGCTTGTCGCCGTCGGCGCATCTTCTGGTGCCGCACTCGTTTCGATCTTCACCGCGCTGTATTCCTACGGCGCCATCGGTCACGCCGAATCACATCAATCGATCGGAAACATGGGCGCGGCCTGGGTTGGGCTTCGGCCGGCGATCGACACTGCCACGGCTCTCGGGGATACCGTACACTTCGCCGCAACGATTACGGACCAAAACGGAAGCGTTCTGGTGGGGGCGCGCCCGACGTGGACAACGGGTGACCCGAGCATTGCGACCATTTTGCCGGATGGTTCGGTAATCGCACGCGGCCCGGGCCGAACGAGGGTGAGTGTGGTCGTCGGCAAGCTCGTAACGCATTCCACCGTGGTTGTACAACAGCGTGTGGCAAACGTCGACGTGGGGAGAGCGGCCGGCGATAGTACGATCATTCTTGCCGAGGGCTCTCAGTTGCAGCTTCGCGCTCGGGCTATGGACGCACGCGGATATCCAATCGCGGGACTCGAGCCGATCTGGCACATCGCCGATAGCAGCGTTGCCCTTCTCGACAGCACTGGATTGTTGACCGGGCGCTCGGCTGGACGCACGATGATTAGCGCCAAGATCGACGGTGTCTCGGACCGGACGGGCGTTTCCGTAGTCACGCCAGCGTCGGCCATTTCGCTCGTCGCCGGCATAAATCAGCGAGCGCTGGCCGGCAAGACACTTCCGCAGGCGCTGGTGGTTCGGGCGACGAATCGTCATAACGCGCCCGCAGCTGGCAAGCGGGTCACCTTTCGTTTGTCGGACGGTGAGGGATCTGTTGATCCCGCCAGCGCCCTAACCGATGCTGACGGGCGTGCCCGTTCTACGTGGACGCTTGGCGCCGACCCGGGACGCCAGACGCTGTTGGCGACCGTCGAGAACGTGGACAGCGCCCTCGCCATCGTTGCCGAGGCTGATCCTGTCGCGAGCAATACGCGGGTGACGTCGCTGGTCGACCATTTGAGCGGGAAGGCGGGTGAGGAGCTTTCCGACTCGGTGGCCGTCCGGATCACAGATTCTACAGGCCGAGCCCTTCCTGACATTCCAGTTCGCTGGACACCGGTCGATGGCGGATCTGTCGAAGTTGCTTCAGCGCGGACGGACTCGCTCGGTGTGGCGAGCGCACGTTGGACTCTTGCCAGCAAGACCGGGAGTCAGCGTCTCAGGGCCCAGGTCGGAGTTGGGCCGGGACTTGGGATTCCGCCCGTCACCATCAGTGCTACAGCATTGGCTGGCGCGGCCGCCTCAGTGCTAGTGTCAGCAGGCGACAACCAGCGTGCGCCCGCCGGGGCGGAACTTCGAAAGGCACTGGTCTTTCGTGTTCTAGACATAAATGGAAGCGGGGTGGGAGATGCGGCACTTACGCTATCGCCGTCCGGCGGCAGCCTCTCCGATACGGCCCTCACAACCGACTCGCTCGGCATCGCCAGGACGCGGTGGACGATGGGTCACTCGGCCGGGGATTACTCGCTGGCCGCGAGTGTGGAGGGAGTGAAGCAGTTGGTAAAGATCATAGCGCACGCGACTCCAGCGGCGGCGGCGAATCTGGCCTTTGACGATGTGCCGGGGGACAAGCGCTCGCGCGAAGCACCCAAGAGCAAGCGGCTCTACGCGCTGGTGACGGACGTCTACGGCAACCCGGTGCCGGATGCGAAGGTCAGTTTTTCGGTCAAGTCTGGAACGGTTACCCCGACGCGGGCGGTGAGCGACGCCAAGGGCAGGGCAGCTCTGACCTGGAAGCTGGGCTCGAAGGCGGGTGAGCAGACGCTCAAGGGAGTTGTGAAGGGTACCGACGTGGCTGGTGAATACGTGACACAGGTTGGCCCCCGCGAGCCGCTGGCGAAGGCGCCGTCGGCGAAGGCACCGTTGGCGAAGGCGGCCTCCCTCAGATCGGCCAGCAAGTAGTCGGGAAGTAAACGGCTACGCATCCTACAACATCCGTTTCCAGACGACGGATTGCGCTCTGGAGTGACGTGTCGCGATTGATCTTCGACCCTCCGCGCGCGCACGAGTAATGAATTGAGATCAGACAGACTAATAGACTATCGCGCATAAGGTTAGGGTAGTTGTCTAAAGTAATCTCTGACCTCACTCGCTACTCTACAGTTACACTCTTCCGGTCTAATAGTCATTTTATAGTTAGCGCCCAGCTGAGCAGTAGGGGCGCCTTCATTGTTGCGCCCAATGAGCAGTCTGGGCGCCTCCGATAACCGGCAAAGCCGCCTAAAGGCGGTGACGCAAAGCCCCGAGACTAAAGCGACGTTCACACGGCGCCAAGTCAGTCGAGCTACCGAAGAGGAGCCTTAATGACCGAAACTCGCCTCAGATTCAGCCTGGCCGTAACGACGTTCCTTACCATTACGGCGATCATTCCGCCGGCACCTGCGAGCGCGCAGCTTTACTCGCATGGCAGTCGGTCGGGCTCGAATGCTGTAGCGAATCATGCCGACTCGATTCCCACTTCGGTGGCGTCATCGGGCGGTGTCGCCTCCTCCGACAGCACCGTCCCGACCCCGGCCGCCAAAGTCGCCTTTGCCCCAGCCGGCGAGAAGGGTAGCGGCCTCAGCGGAAAAGTCTTCGCGCGCTTCGTGAT
>JBGQIT010000089.1:0-8734 GCA_041498575.1 Gemmatimonadaceae bacterium | reverse complement strand
GTCGGGCAGAGAAATCCCGATCGGGCCGCAAACCCGTCTCAGGAAAGCGTGCGGGACCTGGAGCAGGATGCCGGCACCGTCGCCGGTACAGCCGTCGGCCGCGATAGCGCTACGGTGGGTGAGATTGTGGAGGACCTCGAGCGACTTCTCGACGACGTCGCGCGAGCGGACGCCGTGGATGTGGGCGACAAAGCCGATCCCGCACGCGTCGTGCTCGTAAGCCGGGTCGTACAATCCCTGCTTTTCAGTCATCCTCTATCCCTGGAGCCCTCGCTCCCGTGGGTGCCGCGCATAAAAAAAGGACCTCTTCCGATCCGGGAGAGGTCCTTTGCGCGTTTATTCGAGCAACCTGCTATGAGTCTGTGTTGGTGCCCGCGCAAAATCTCCCCGTCGCCCCGCGTCGAAGCGACGCCGGAGAAAGGAGAATTCGATAATTAGCGGGCGAGTTGATCAAGTGGAGCCTCGTCTGGTCACTGGTGCTTGTGAGCAAGTTAGTCCCCTGAGCGCATCCAGGTCAAGAGTATAATTATACATTCTGAGTGCAAACTGAAGACTACCAAGGGAAACTACAACTGATGACTACCGGCTAAGGGCCATGAGAGGCGCAGTTGATGGCTGCGGGCAGCATCTGGATCCGTTTCGAGTTAGCCCGGAGCCAACTGAGCTTCTCAAAGCCCCCGGCCGGTAGTCATCAGTTGTAGTTGCAGTTAATCGGAAACGGTTCGTCCCCCGGGGCCGGCTCCATATTGCGGCATGATAGCTAATTAGCTATCATCAGAGATGCAGAAAACCGACGGAGCCGCCGGGCTCCTCTCCACCGCTCGGGTGCGTTCGGGAATGTCTCAGCGCGAGCTGGCTCGAAAGGCGCGGACTGCCCAATCGGTGGTCGCGCGAATCGAGCTCGGCGAGACGAGTCCGTCATGGTCGACACTTAACCGGCTGCTCAAAGCCGCCGGGTTCGGCCTGTCGGCGGTTCTGAAGAAAATCGCCGTGGATCCGGCTCTGCTCGACGATGTTCCGCGCATTCTGCGACTCACGCCCGAGGAGCGACTGCGCGAAGTCGCCCAGGTGAGTCGGTTCGTCTCGGCGGCGCGGCGTGTCTGACGTCGCTGCGTTCGACCCGGAGCGCCTGATCAAGGCCCTCAGCCATCACCACGTAAAGTTCGTTCTGATCGGTGCCCTCGCCGCTCGACTGCATGGATTCCCGCGGCTGACGGCCGCCGCCGATATCACGCCCGCTGACGACAAGCGAAACCTCGAGCGACTGGCAGCGGCTCTCGAGGATCTGGATGCGAAGGTCTACACCGAGTCCGTTCCCGAGGGGCTCGTGTTCGACCGATCAGCGGCGGCTCTCTCCCGAGCAACCCTGTGGAATCTGGTGACGAATGCCGGGCGGCTCGACATTGCATTCCTGCCGGCAGGTACGAAAGGCTACGAAGACCTGGCTAAGGATGCAGAACGCTTCGAGGCGTTTGGTGTTCAGTTTCTGGCGGCCTCGCTCGACGACATCATTCGATCCAAGTCTGCAACGGGCCGAGCCAGGGATGAGGATGATCTGGTCGTTCTCAGAGCGCTCAAGCGAGAGAAACGGAACTGAAGACCATCAGCCCGCAGCCCCCGGCCGGTCCGCCCACGGCCCCAGGCAGGTAGTCTTCAGTTGCAGTTCACTATCAGGGCAGCATAGGTGATAACGACGTCTGTGTCGGCGTCATCATCTCGGCGCCGTTCTCCGTGATCGCCAAAATGTCTTCGAGGCGAATACCAAATTTGCCGTACTGGTAGATCCCGGGCTCGTCGCTGAACGTCATCCCCGGTTGCTGCACGATCTGACTTCCGCGCACGAGATATGGCCACTCGTGGCCCTCTATCCCGATCCCGTGCCCGAGGCGATGCGTGAAAGTTCGATAGCCCGGCCCGTAGCCCGCATCGGCGATCACCTTGCGCGCCACCCCGTCGACTTCTCCGCACTTCTTGCCTGGTCCCGCGAACGCGAGGGCGCGTTTCTGCGCTTCCTGCAGAAGGCCGAATACTTTTTGCGCTTCGGGAGCAGGTGTGCCGAAGACGACAGTCCGCGTCATGTCGGACTGATAGCCGTGCACCGAGGTGCCGCCGTCCACGAGCACGACCTGGTTCTCCTCGAGACTTCGCGGCTTCGGCAGTCCGTGAGGATATGCAGACGACTCGCCGAACAGCACCAGCGCGAAGCCGCCCGGAAAGCCAGCCTTCGAGAATCCATCCAATACGTTCTTCGCCAGCTCCGCCTGAGTCATCCCCGCGCGCAGCGTTTTGAACGCGGCGCGGTACGTCTCGAGCGTGATCTGATTGGCAAATCGCATGATCTCGATCTCGTGCGCGGTCTTGACCCCTCGGCAGGCATTTGTGATCGGCTCCGCGGTCGCGAACTGCATTGCCGGAGCGGCGATCGCCAACTCGTTGAACACGAACGTGCGCGCGCTACCATCGACGCCGAGCTTGCCCGTTCCAGCACCCCACTCTTTGAGGATGGTTGCGACGAGCGCCTCGGGACTCTCATCCTCCTGCCAAACCCGGATCTCAAACCTCCCATTCACCTGGTCAGCTGCGCGCCCTTGCTCGAACGCCGGCGCGATGACGATGCCCTTTCCCGTCTGCGGCAGGATCAAGGCGAAGAGGCGCTCGCTTCGCGCCCAGTCGATGCCCGCGAAGTACATCATGTTCGCGCCCGGTTCGATGAGCATCGCGGAGTAGCCGAGCTCCTTCATGAGTCGCTGGGCCTTCTCACGCCTTTGCACTCGTTCGGTCTCGGTGATCGGTGCCGGCGCGTCCGCCCGTCGCGATCGGAGCGAGGCAAGCTCGGGGGCAAAATCCAGCTCGTTCCGCTGTGCCGTACTGGCGTGGGTTTCCGCCGGAGTGAGGCCGAGTAGTGCGGCGCCTCCGGCCAAGGTCGCGCCACGCTGAACGAAGTCTCTGCGATCCATTTGGAGTCTCTCGTTAGAGTTGTCACAAAGAAAGAAAAGCAACTTACGACTACCGGCCAGAGGCCGTGTGCGGGTCGGCCGTTGGCTACGGGCTGATCTGAAACGCGCCGTTCCAGAATTGGTCTTGACCGGCGTGCGAGCAGGCGTCAATTGTAGCTCAGGCAACGCTCTCCGCACGCCCTCGATCTGCCTTCCCACGGGTGATGACCATGAGATTCCGACCCCAATGCTTCGCTGTCTCCCTCTCGCTCTCGATTCTCATCTCGAGCCCCGGTGTGATCACCGCACAGAGAGGCGCGCAACGGGACTATTCGCAGCGATTTGCCGCGCTCGCTAGGGCGACCGGACTCAGTGACAGTGCGAAACTGCACCGGTTGTTCGATCTCGATTGGGAGTTCAGCAACGTCGAGTACCCCGAAAACGCGACATACGACGGCTACCCCGGACAGAACGACCGCTGGACCGATCTCTCCGTCGCCGCGATCCGGCGGCGGCAAGCAGATATTGCCGGTGAGCTGAAGGTCGTGAGTGCAATTAACCGGGCGCACCTCAATCCGTCGGATCAATTGAGCTACGACATCTTCAGGAGAGGCGTCGAAGAATTCATAGAGGGAACGCGGTTTCCGGGAGATGTTCTCCAGATTACGCAGCTGGGCGGACCACAGACGTCCGCGTCGATCATCGGGTCGATGCCTGCCGCAACAGTCAAGGATTACACGGACATAATCGCTCGCCTGCGCGCACTACCAACCGTCGTCGACCAGACGATTGCCTTGCTTGACAGCGGTGTAAAGCTCGGCGTAACACCGCCGCGAATCACATTGCGCGACCTTCCCGGGCAGGTGAACGATCTGATTCCCGAAGATCCATTAAAGAGCGCCCTGCTCACGCCCTTCACCAGCTTCCCGGTTGGAATTGCCGAGAGCGATAGAGCGCGTCTTCGCTCTGATGCGGTGCGCGCTTACAACGAGCAAGACCGCCCGGCCTTCCAGCGCCTGCAAGCCTATCTAACCAACACCTACGTCCCGCGCTCACGAGAGACGATTAGCATGGGCGCGCTGCCCGATGGGGCGGCGTGGTATGCGTACAACATCAAGGTTCAAACGACGACCACGCGCACACCCCAGGAAATCCACGAGCTCGGCTTGTCTGAGGTGAAGCGCATCCGCGCTCAGATGGACAGCTTGATTCGTTCTACCGGATTCAGCGGTGATTTCGCCGCCTTCACCAAGATGCTTCGCACCGACCCGAAGTTCTTCTACACGGACTCGGCCGCACTCGTCAGGGGGTATCGCGACATCACCAAGCGCATCGACCCGGAGCTGCCAAAACTCTTTGGGAGGCTGCCGCGCCTTACTTACGGAGTCTCGACGATTCCGTCCTACGCGGCGCCATCGCAGACGACGGCTTACTACCAGGGCGGCTCACCCGAGGCGCATCGCGCGGGCCAGTTCTTCGTCAACACCTACAAGCTCGACACTCGCCCGACGTGGGAAATGGAAGTCCTCACGGCGCACGAATCCGTCCCTGGTCACCACCTTCAGATCGCAATCTCACAGGAGCTCGACGGCATTCCCGAGTTCCGGCGCTACGGTGGATACACAGCGTTCGTGGAAGGTTGGGGCCTATACTCGGAGAGCCTCGGTCCCGAGCTGGGGCTGTACAAGGATCCGTATTCCAAATTCGGACAGCTCACTTACGAGATATGGCGAGCGATCCGGCTGGTGATCGACACCGGAATTCATTCGTTCGGTTGGTCGCGCCAGCAGGCGATCGACTATTTCAAGGCGAACAGCGCGAAAACGGAGAACGATATCACCGTCGAAGTCGACCGCTACATCGTGTGGCCGGCGCAGGCGCTCGCGTACAAGAGCGGGGAGCTGGAGATCAAGGCGCTACGGAAATACGCGGAGCAGGAGCTCGGGCCGAGGTTTGACATTCGCGCGTTCCACGATCAGGTCCTGAGTCAGGGGGCGCTGCCGCTCGACGTGCTCGACACTAGACTCAGGGCGTGGGTAGCGGCGCAGAAAAACAAGACCAACTGATGACTACCGGCCGGGGGCTGTCGGCGGGCCGGCCGTTGGCCGCGAGCTGAATTCGAAATGCATCTTGGAGCCAACGCCAGGGTTAGTTCGTCTTGGTCGCTACTTCACGGATGCAATCCGCGGCGCTGCTAACTTCCTCCGACGTGTTGTAGTAGTGGGGCGAGAGCCGAACCGCGGATGTGACCTGCTTCTGATCGAAGTCCATGATTGCGTACTCCCGCAGGGTCGCCACAGCGTTGATTCGGCGAGCAGCCAGCGCTTTCACGACTTCGCTCGCATCCCGACCTTCGATTGCCGCGGTAACGATGGCGCAGACTTGCGAGCCTTCGTCAAGGATCCGAACTCTGGGCATGCGGCTCAACGCTCTGCGGAGTTCGGCGGCCAGAGCGAACGCTCGGGCGCTGGCGACGTCCACGCCGACATCCAGGGCATAGCGGGCGGCTTCAGACATTCCGAGAACGAGCGCGTGTGGAAGCTCCCATTCCTCGTAGCGTTTCGCGCTCTTCTGGATCTCGTAGCTGTGGAGGTCGGACCAGCGCGCGCCACGCATGTCAACGAACAGTGGGTGATCGCCCCGCGCGAGTGCACGGTCGGATGCGTACATAAAACCGATTCCACGCGGGCCGCGAAGAAATTTTCGCGCGGTGGCCGAGAGGTAGTCACACTTGAGGCGCGTGACGTCAATTTCGATTTGTCCCACTGCCTGGCATGCATCGATCAGAAACGGAACTCCAATCTTCTCGCAGACGTCTCCGACGGCGGTGACGTCCTGGATAAGTCCGGAGTTGGTCGGGATCCACGAGACCGAGACGAGTCTGCACCGCGGATGCAAAGCGAGCTCTCTCACCGAATCCGGATCGACCCCGCCTTCAGGGAGATCGTTGGCGTAGAGGATCTCGACGCCCAGGCGCTTCGACAGCGCGAGATACTGGATCTGGTTCGAAGTGTAGTCGCAGCGGCTGGTGACGATCACATCGCCGGGCGCGAAGTCGAACGACGAAACAGCGCGAACAAATCCGGCGGTTGCGCTCGGAACGACGGCGATATTCGCGGGAGATGCGTTGAGCAACGCGCCGAGCCGCTGATAGGTCTCGGCGATCTGAGTGTCGCGCGCATCGGCAGCTTCGTAGCCGCCGATCCTGCTCTCCAGCTCGAGGTGCTCCACGATCGCGCCGAGTACAGATGTCGGCATGAACGCGGCGCCGGCGTTGTTGAGATGGATTCGCTCGGAGCAGCCGGGAGTGTCCGCTCGCCATCCACGTAGCGCTGCGTCGGCCGCATCGGTGTCTGCTGGTGCTTTTGGCAAATAGCCTTCAGTCAAAGTCTCAGCTGGCGGTCGAAGAAAGCTCGCCGTATCACCGCAGGCCGGTCACCAGTGGAATCATGACTTGAAATTACGGTGACATTAGCCCCGAGAGAACAGTCTTAAAAGGAGGTCACACAGCAGGGAGGACGGGCTGATTCGAAGGCGGGCGGCAGCGTGGGCAACGGTGGTTCTGGCGGCAGGGATAATCCCCTGCGCGCTTGCCGCGCAATCCGCCGGCGATCGTGCCGCGTGGGACGCGATGATCCTGTCGCCGCTGGGCGCCCTGGCCCCGCTCGCGCGCGCGCCGATAGACGACGATGTGCCCCAGAGCAGAGTGTGGTTGCGCTACGGCCAGTGGAAATACGACGTGGACGACGCAATCCACAACAACATCGGCATCACTGTGTTCCGCCGGCTTCCCCTGGCGAGCAGCGAGTTATCGATCACAGGCGCCTACCTTTCACTCTCGTGCTCGGCGTGCCCGTCGTGGGTCTCAGGCGGGGTCAGTATACAATCGACACTTTGGCAGGGCGACGTAGGCGAAGAGCCGTTCGTCAGTGTCGGACTCCGCACCGATGTGGGAGGCGCTCATTATCGCGGTGAATCCCAAACCACCGCCGCCTCAGCCGCCTCCGAACTCGTCGTCGGTGTTGGCCGCTCGTTCATCAGGGAATCGCATCTCTCCGCTACGGTCTCGCCCGGATTCGGGATGGGCCGTATCGCGCTGGTTGACGGGATCCACAACGGAGCCAGGCCCACACTCGGAGCGGCGTTCGCCTGGACCTTCAAGTCCGGACTAGGTCTCAACATCGGCATGCAGAGAATCATCATTGCCGGCGGACCCACTCAGTTGGGAGCAGGGCTAGGCTGGGGTCGGCCATGAGCAGTCGATGGAAAGTGAGATTCACCCGGCGAGCTCTGTCACTCTTCGCTGTCCTGTCGCCCGCGGCCTGCTCCCCGGATAGCGTGCTCCGGACGAGTGGTGACTGGTTGCCTGGCACTACGACGCACTACATGACGGTCGGAAATTATCCGCGAGACTACCTGCTGCACGTTCCGCCGCGCCACCCGGCAGCTCCCGATAATACGCTGCCGCCCCTCCCGCTTCTTCTGGTGTTGCACGGTAGCTCCGGCACCGCGGAGGGCATTCGACAGACAACTCAGTTGGATTCCCTCGGCGACGCACACGGCTTCGTCATCGCATATCCGGACGGTACCAACGGCGGAGGGCTGTTCGCATCCGACTGGAATGGCGGCGCGTGTTGCGGCTCCGCGGCGAGAGATAACGTCGACGACGTCGGTTTCATCTCGGCGCTCGTGACGGAGATCAGCAGGAACTTGCCGGTGGACCCGAAGCGCATTTATATCGCCGGATTTTCCAGCGGCGCGATCATGGCGTATCACGCCGCGTGCAGGTTGGCGCCGATGATCGCCGGGATCGCGGTGGTCTCGGGAAGCTTGAAGGACGACAACTGCGCACCGGGCAGAGCGGTGGGGTTGATCGCAGTTCAGGGCACCGACGACACCGAGGTGCCGTATGATGACATTGCGCTCACGCAGCCGCCTCTGACCGTGACGGGGGTCGCCGCGCAGCTCCCTCCGTCCGTGCAGTTCTGGGTCGCGACGGACGGATGCGACGGGGCAGTAGTCAATCAGCAGTCGCCAGACGTGATGCTAACGAGCTTCGCCTCCTGCACAGGTGCAAAGGTCGTTCTGTACACGATCAACGGTGGTTGGCACGAGTGGCCGACAATCAATTCGGACGCTCCGCTGTCCGAGCTCAGTGCCAGCAACGTCATCGTCCAGTACTTCGAGAGTCAGTCGCACCTGTAAGTCAGAGAGAACTACAACTTATGACTACCGGCTTAGGGCTATGAGAAGCGTAGTTTATGGCCGCGGGCAGCGTCTCGATGCGTTTCGAAATTCAGCCCGCAGCCGGCAGCCGATTCGCCGACAGCACCCAGCCGGTAGTCATAAGTTGCAGTTCTCTCCAAAGTGTCCCAACAACTTTTCTGAACTCCGCCTCCGTAAACGCTCGCATGGTCTCCGAGCGAACGTTTCCCAGTGCAACGTCATCGTCCAGTACTTCGAGAGCCAGTCGCACCTGTAGCTTACGTCGGGCGCCGAAGCGCATCGCGTAACGACTACTACGAGGTTTCTCTGCCTTTCAAGGATCTGAAGGTAACGCTTAGGAGCCTGATCCTCGATCAGCGGCTGCTCCTCCTGATCTACGCCACCGCGGTGCTCATCGTCACCATCCAGCGCGGCGTGTTCGGATTCCCGAACGACTTTGCGATTTTCCGCGCCTCGTTCTGGAATCTGCTCGCGAACAAAGACCTGTACGTGCTGCGACTCGATCAGGCGCACGACTACTTCAAGTATTCCCCTTCGTTCGCGCTGCTGTTCGCCCCATTCGCAGTCCTTCC
>JBGQIT010000088.1:0-8751 GCA_041498575.1 Gemmatimonadaceae bacterium | reverse complement strand
TGTGAGCGTCGCGGAGCCCCGGCCCCTCGCGCGGATTTCGCAGGAAGCCGGACTGATGGGGAGAATCAATAGATCGACCGATGCGCGGGAGAGGAGACTCTCAGCCAGATCGTTCCACCTATCACCTAGTGACGGCCACCAGGGACGAGTCTTCTGCTCGAGATCAAGGTACAGGTGCGTCATCGCGTTGCCGCTCACCATCACGGCAATGTCCGCGGAAGCATTGAATGCCCATGGATGCGCGAGAGTGGTATATCCCCACCCGGAAATCAGCGCGACCAGATCCTCATGCTCGCGCACGGGCGAATGTCCATGATCGCTTCCCACCCAGAGGTGCATCTTCTTCCACCGTCCATCGCGCTCCGCGTCGGAACGGATCTGCGCTACGGTGTCATCCACGATCTTCATGGCATCGCTGACGATCCGCGCATCCTGACCTTCGGCGTGGGACGTCTTGTCGATTCCGGTAAGAGCGATGAATGCGAATTTCACGCGCTGCGTGCGCAGACGCAGCGCGGCTTCCTCTCCCACCTGCCGGTCGATCGCGAGCCAGCCCCGCACATTGCCGCGAAAGTGGGTCGCGCCCGCCCGCGCGACGAACGCGGCGCTTTGACCGATGCGCTCCCTGCGTCGAAGTCCGCGCCCGATCACGCTCAGCGCGCCGAGGCTCGGCTTGGCGAGCTCGAAGATGGTCGGCGAGGCGCGGTCGATGTCGCGATCCACGAGGCGCATCTCGGCGCCGACGTAACTCCTCGAGTGCCCCGGCAGTCTGGCGATTCGCCGCGAGCGATCGTACCACCGAAGTCCGGGCAATCCGACGCTTCCCGGATATCTTCCCATGATGAACGGCGCGTAGGCAGGGCCCGTCACTGATGGAAATGCAGACGTAATGGTAGAGAACTGTCCTTCTTCTCGCAGTGCCGCGAGCGCGGGCAAATGACCGCCGTCAATGGAGCGAGCGAGTGCATCCGGTCTCACTCCATCCGCTATGATCATGACAACCTGAGCACCATCACCTGGCGGGCTTTGTGCAGACGCACGCAACTTTAGTTTCCCAATGAAGAGAGCAGCCGAGCCCGCGACAGCGGCTAACGATGAAGAACAGAAAAGATAAATCCAACCTCGGCCGGACGAATCCGGGAGCCTTGCGGTCAACGAAGGCGCGCACCGCCGGCGGCAAGAAGCTCAATCCCGAAGTAATGGCCTCCGCCGAGCAAAAGGCGCTCGAGGGACTGAAGCAGCGGACGGAGGAGGGGCATCTCAAGGCAGGAAGAACGCCGCCGTCCCAGCATGCCCCGGGAAAATTGGAGGTTGCCCTTCGCACGGTGGACGACGCCATTCGCGACTCGTCTCCCGTCACCGAAGACGAAAAACTCCTGCAGCAGTCGGGGCCGCGCATCGACTTTACCAGAACCGATCCGTGGCGCGTGCTGCGCATCATGGGCGAGTTCATCGACGGATTCGACACACTCGCGTCGGTCGAGAAAGCGGTAACGATCTTCGGTTCCGCGCGCATCGGTCCCGACGACCCCCACTATGATGCAGCGGTGGAAACCGCGCGGCTGCTAGCCGTGGCTGGCTTCGACATCATCACCGGCGCCGGACCCGGTATCATGGAAGCCGGGAACAAGGGAGCGCGGCTCGGCGGAGGCAGATCGATCGGATGCAACATCGAACTCCCATTCGAACAGGGCGCGAACCCGTACGTCGACACGCTCATCCACTTCAAGTATTTCTTCGTTCGGAAGACGATGTTCATCAAGTACTCGGTGGCGTTCGTCATCTTCCCGGGCGGTTTCGGCACTCTCGACGAGCTGTTCGAGGCGCTCACGCTCATTCAGACAGGAAAGATCTACCGGTTCCCCGTCATTCTGTTCGGCCGCTACTACTGGGCGGGGCTGCTACGCTGGCTCCAGGCTCGAGTCCTGAGCGAGGGGAAGATCTCGGACGGGGATCTGGATCTCATGCTCGTGACGGACGATCCGGCCGAAGCAGCCAATGCGATCATCTCCGCGTACAAGTCGCTGGGCAAGACCGCCGGACAGCAGTTCGAGGACATCGTGGAAGGAAAACGAGATGGCAAAAAGCAATAAGGGCAACGGAGAAGGGCGAGGGCGCGGCGGCTTCAAGTCGTCGCGTCACGGCAAGGCCTCGGCGGCTGGACCCAAGGCGCAACAGAAGCTCGCCGCTGAAGAGCGGGAGAAAAAGGGCGAACAGCACACCGCCCACGAGAGCAGCCGTTTTCTCAAGGGGCAGCGCATCGATCCCCGCCGCATCGATGGCAAAGAGACCGTCGCCGAGCTGATCGAGGGAACCTACCTCGCCTACAACGCGGCGCGACTCCGCGAAGCGTGCCAGCTCTTCACCGGGAAGATGCTCGAGCCGGATGTCACGGTCGGTCTTTCCATCACCGGCGCGCTCACGCCGGCGGGCCTGGGAATGTCGTCGCTCATCCCGCTCATAGAGGGAGGATTCGTCGACTGGATCATCTCGACCGGTGCGAATCTCTACCACGACGCGCACTTCGGGCTCGGACTCGCGATGCACCGCGGCAACGCGCAGGAATCGGACGTCGTGCTGCGCGAGGAAGGAGTCGTCCGCATTTACGACATCTTCTTCGACTACGACGTGCTTCTTTCTACCGATGCGTTCTTCCGGAAGATCATCACGGGAAAGGAATTCCAGCGAGCGATGTCGAGTGCGGAGTTTCACAACCTCGCCGGCAAGTACGTCCGTGAGCGGGAGAAAGCGCTTGGCATCGGGCAGAAATCGCTGCTGTCAGCCGCGTACTCCGCTGCTGTTCCGATCTATACGTCATCGCCCGGCGACAGCTCGATCGGAATGAACATCGCCGCCGTGGCGCTCGACGGGAATAAGCTCCTGCTCGATCCCAATCGCGATGTGAACGAGACGGCTTCGATTGTCCTCGATGCCAAGCGCGGGGGAGGGAAGAGTGGTGTCATGATTCTCGGCGGCGGCAGTCCGAAGAACTTCATGCTGCAGACGGAGCCGCAGATCCAGGAGGTTCTCGGGATCGACGAAAAGGGACACGACTACTTCCTGCAGATCACGGATGCGCGCCCGGATACGGGCGGACTCTCCGGCGCGACGCCGGCGGAAGCGGTGAGCTGGGGCAAGATCGATCCCGACCGCCTGCCGGACGCCGTGGTCTGCTATCTCGACTCGACGGTCGCGCTGCCGCTCCTGACGTCCTACGCTTTTGCGCGGCACCAGCCACGCCCCCTCAAGCGGTTATTCGACCGGCGGGAAGCCATGATGACGAGGCTGCGGCAGGAATACGAGAAGTCATCCACTGAGCCGGCCACGATCGAGCACACCGATTCGAAGCTGCCCCAGCACCGATAGGGGCGGGGTCATCCTTTCGGGTAGCCGGAGGTGATTGCCTCCCAGAGGCAGACTCTCTAGCTTGGATTAGCGGGCGCCCGGCCATTCATCGCGGTCGGGCGCTCGTTTTTCCCCTCAGGCGCGGGACCCCCAAAAAGGCTCGATTCGTATGATCGACCAACTCAAGAAAAAACTTGGCGAAGAGGCCGAGCATCTTCAGCGCGAGCTGAGCGTCACGCTGCCGCGGGAAATTCGCCGTGCCGTCGAGATGGGCGATCTCCGCGAGAACAGCGAGTACAAGGCCGCGCTTGAGCGTCAGCAGTTCGTGCAGGCGCGGCTGGGACAGCTACGCCAGCGGCTGAGCAAGCTGTCACAGATCGACGTGTCCCAGATTCCGTCCGACAAGGTCGGACTCGGCTCGCAGGTAGTAGTGCAGGACGAGAAGACGGGCGAGCGCGAGAGCTTCAGCCTGGTATTCGGCGACTCGGTGGAGTTCGAGGAGGGGCACGTGAGCATGTCGTCGCCGATCGGCAAGACGCTGGTGGGAAGAAGCGTCGGTGAGACAGTCGTGCTCAAGCTTCCGGCGACGACGCGCCGCCTCAAGATCATCCAGCTCAAGACGATACACGACGCGGCGTGAGTAACCGCGGGGCGACTCGTCGCCACCGCTCACCGCCCATTTGCGGTCATCCACCGTCACGCGAAGTAAAAGCGCTTGTTGCGTCCTGCGCGCCTGGGTAGCGTCTCCTCAGAAACCAGATGCGTCGGGAGGCGTTTCACCATGAAAGGTGTTTTTGTAATGCTGGCAGTAGCATCATTGTGTGGGTGCGGAGGAGGCGGTGGTGGAACCACCACCAGTCCAACGAACAACGGCGTCAACACTCCTCCGCCAGCCGACGGGATTTCCGTCAGCAACAACATGTTCACCCCTGGCACAAAGACCGTCGCAGTCGGAACGACGGTGAAGTGGGCGTGGAACAGCTGCAGCGGTGATTCCTACAATGGCCAGACGTGCGTGGCGCACAGCGTGACCTTCGACGACGGCACCACGTCAGCGACGCAGGATCAGGGGACCTACAGCAGGAATTTCGCCGTTGCCGGGACTTACAACTATCACTGTTCCCAGCACGGGACGGCGATGTCGGGAACCATCACGGTCCAGTAATCGCCGACTGTCAACCGTGAGCGGTCGTTCGGGCGCTGTGGTCTGAAGAAACCTCGAAGCAACACTTTGGACGTCCCGAACGATCGCACCGCTCCGTCACCTCAGCGCCGACCACTTCGGCCACCATGGAAGTGACGGCGGCACACACGCAATGATCCGCCTCGACAGCGGCCGACAGCGGGCATGCACGTCCGACGATGCGGTACGTCCCGCCCGATTTCTCAACCGCCGTCAATCCGCCAAGCGCATTGAGTAGTTCCGAAGCGCCGGTCACGCGTGATGAAAGTGAGCCCGTCGGATGACCGCTACTACTTGCGAGTCGTTTGCCGACGCGCCAGAGAAACGCAACGAGCTGCGGAGCCGGGGTTCGCTCTCGGAGCTCCTCCAGGCACGCAATCAGCACCGGTGCGTAAGCCCGGGAGAATGCTTCCTCTCCTTCCGCGCTGAGCGAGAAGAGGGATGCGGGTTGTCCCGCGCCGCGAGGCCTCCGCACTCCCTCCTTACGCACGGTTCCCGCGCGCTCGAGCGCGTCCAGATGAAAGCGTATGGCGTTATCCGTTACGCCCAGACGTTCGGCGAGATCGTCAACGGTCCACGCGCCCTCTCGCAACAAGGCGAGGAGTCGAGCGCGTGTCGCGTCGGTACGGACCTTCGGAGATCGACCTTGGATTTCAGTCATTTGCTCTGAGTTTAATGCCGTCTGGCGAATAAGTCAAAGAAAAACTTGACTTATTCCAGGGAATCCGATAACCTCGAACTGCAAGGAAGCTCACCCTTTCGGTCTCTCTTGGAGGTTACGAATGATTTCGCACAACCGCAGCATGCTTAAGCTTGGCGCCATGGCAGGATTGACGGTCGCCCTCGGATTGCCCGTCGCAACGGTCCGGTCCCAGACCAGCGCGCCCAGGCTCGACGACCCCACGATTGTTGCAATATTTGATGCAGCCAACACGTATGATATGGAGACAGGATCACTCGCTGTCAGCAAGGGCCACTCGAAGGCGGTTCGTGATTTTGGGGCAATGCTCGTTCGCGATCACCGGAACGTCCGGCAGCAGGGGCGTGACCTCGCCAAGTCGCTCAAGGTGACCCCGACGCCACCCCGGGACTTCGCTCTTGCCAAGGCGCATGTTCAGGCGATGCGGTCTCTCCGCAGCCTCAAGGGAAGAGCATTCGACCGCGCTTTTCTGAAGCACGAGGTTGATTTTCATAACGCGGTGCTCGATGCGGTGACTCATACATTGCTGCCGGCGACTCAAAATGCCCAAGTGAAGGATTTGGAGACAAAGGTTGCGCCGGCCTTCGTGGCACACCGCGACCGGGCGCAGAGCCTCCTCGACGAGCAGAAGTGACCGAGCAATCCGATGAGCTGACCGGCCCTGATCTCGCCACCGGTGTCGAGGTCAGCGGCATTGGGCCCGGCCAGCTCATCGCCGGTCATGCATTCGGAGAGCCGGTGCTACTCGTTCATGTCGAGCCGAACTGGTTCGCCGTCGGCGGGAAGTGCACGCATTACGGAGCCCCGCTCGACCAGGGAGTTCTGGTCAGCGAAACCATTCGTTGCCCGTGGCACCATGCCTGCTTCGAGCTGCACAATGGAGCGGCATCCAGAGCGCCCGCGCTCATCGATCTGCCCACGTACGATGTCGCCGTCGAAAGCAATATCGTACGAGTCACTCGGAAGCGAGATCACGGTCAAGTGAAGGGTGAGAGTCATCGTCCTCGCGGGTCGTGCGCGCCGGAACGCTGCCTGTTCGAGGAACACCCTACCACTGGGCCAGAGTCGATCGTGATCATTGGCGGGGGCGCCGCCGGTAATGCTTGCGCGGAAATGCTGCGGCGCGAGGCGTATCGGGGACCGGTAACCATCATTGATCCGGATCCGGACGCGCCATATGACCGGCCCAACCTTTCGAAGGACTATCTGGCCGGAAACGCGCCGGAGGAATGGCTTCCGCTTCACCCCAGGGAGTTTTTCGCCGCCCAGCACATCGAGATTCTCTCCGGGTTGGCGGCAAGCGCGATCGACATCAAATCCAAGACGGTGTATCTGAGCGATGGCAGCAGTCGCAAATACGGCTGTCTGCTAATAGCGACGGGGGCGACTCCCATCCGCCTCGACGTTCCCGGCGGCGATCGAATCAACTATCTGCGCACTCTGGGAGATTGTCGCGCAATCATAGGAAAGCTTGGCGCTGCGAAGACGGCCGTGGTCATTGGCGCGAGCTTCATCGGGTTGGAAGTTGCCGCCTCTCTTGTCGCTCGCGGATTGAAGGTGAGCGTCGCCGCTCCGGAGACACTTCCTCTGGAAGGTGTGCTTGGACGCGAGTTGGGAACGCTCATCATGAACGTTCACCAGCAGCATGGCGTCACTTTCCGCCTTGGTCGTAAGGTCACATCCATCGACGATAAGAGCGTGGTGCTCGACGACGGGAGTCGACTCGACGCGGATCTGGTTGTGGCGGGGGTCGGTGTGCGGCCAAACCTCAAGCTCGCCGAAGCGGCGGGTCTGATGCTCGATAACGGTCTCGCCGTCAATGAGTTTCTCGAGACCAGCGCCAGTGGAGTCTATGCCGCCGGTGACGTGGCACGATGGCCGGACGCGTACTCCGATCTCCGTCTCCGCATCGAGCACTGGGTGGTCGCGGAGCGCCAGGGACAGGTCGTCGCACTCAACATGCTCGGCGGCCGCGACCGTTTCGACGACATTCCGTTCTTCTGGAGTGAGCACTACGACAAGTTGTCCATTCGGTATGTCGGTCATGTCGAGCGTTGGGACGAAGCCAGAATAGAGGGCGACGTGATGAAGAAGGACTGCGCCGTCTCCTATATGGTCGGAGGAAAGCGCAGGGCGATGGCGACGATCAACCGCGATCGCAGGAATCTGCAGACGGAAGTGGAGATGGAAACCGAGCTGTTGCTCAAGCCACCACCCGCCGTCACTGTCGAAGCGGTGGAGGCCTGACCCGGGTTCATTGCTTGCTGATCGGGAAAATGCGGGCGATGTCCTCCTCGAAATCGCGGATGCGCGCGCCTTCTATCTGATCGTTCCAGCCGAGCAGTGGTGCAACGATGTCCGCGACGCGCGGAGCGACGCTCTTGCCGTGATCACGCGTCTCGAACGCCAGGTGCGTGCGGCGGATCAGCAAATCGCTGAGAGTCTGCGCCATCTCGCTGGAAACCCCGTATACGAGATGCGCACCTGTATAGACGAGTCCTTCGACCAGCGGCTTCGCTAGAGATGCGTCCTCGCGCTGTAGCCGCGCGATTTCCTTCGGCCGATCCGCGCCGGGCAGCTCGACGGAATCTGTCGGAGCCCCGCTCCTCCTCCGGCCAAGCGCCTCCTGAACCCGATCCACGATTTCGGCCGCCATCGAACGGTATGTCGTGAGCTTTCCGCCGGTGACGTTGATAACGCCCGAGCCATCGGTCACGATGCTGTGCTCGCGCGAGACCGCGCTCGGGTTCGCGCCCTGACCGCTCGCGAGGGGCCGGATCCCCGCCCAGGCGCTCACCACATCGTCCTGAGTGAGCTGAGCCCGCGGGAAATACGCGTTTGCCGAGCGAAGCAAGTAATCCACGTCGGCGGCCGAAGCGTGCACGGTTTCGGGAGACTCATCGGTCCAGGTATCGGTTGTACCGATGATCGTTTGCGGGCCCGCTGGAAGACAGAACATCACGCGACCATCCACCGGGGAAATGAGGGTAAGAGCGTCCCGGTTCCCCACGCGCTCCCGGGGAACTCCGATGTGTGCTCCCTTGCTGCCGTGCATTCGCCTCGCGCGCTCGCCACTGTCGAAGGTGTTCTGCCAGACGCCGGTGGCATTGACGACGACCCGCGCGCGGATCTCGCCACTTTCGCCCGTGTGCTGCGATCTAGCGACCACGCCCACAGCCTTGGCTCCGTGGCGAATTATCTCGGTCACGCGAGTATGACTCACGACGATAGCGCCGAGCTCTCGAGCCGCTACTGCATTCGCGACCGTTAGTCGCGCATCATCGGTACATGCGTCGTAGTAAACGGCGCCACCCGTCAACCCCATGCTCTTGAGACGCGGTTCACGGTCAAGCGTCTCGGCCGCGTTCAGCGTCGAGTGCTTCCGCGATCGTCCCACCGCCATGAGCTGATACACGAGCAGTCCGGCGCTCAGCTTCACTTTTCCGACACGCGCGCCACGGTAGATCGGCCAGGTGAACGCCAGCGGCCTCACGAGATGCGGGGCGATCCGAAGCAGCGTCTG
>JBGQIT010000087.1:0-8884 GCA_041498575.1 Gemmatimonadaceae bacterium | reverse complement strand
TATCTGCTCCACGCGGACGGCAACAACGTCTACGTGCCGCGACTCCCGCAGCACGGTCTTCGCGGCAAGAGTGTCGGTGTGCTTTCAGCCCTGACCGCGGCACAACTAAGAGGAGTGGCAGACTCCGTCGTGAACGAGGCCCGCGGCCTTGGGGATTCGTTGGTGGTTGTCGGCCTGAGCATGGGCGGCACGATAGGCGCGTGGATCGCGCAACAGCGCGAAGTATCGCGGGTGGTGCTGATCGCGCCAGCGATCGAGCCAGGGCGGATCCCGCCACTCCTCGATCGGCCATTGATCGGCCTCGCTGACCGTCTGCCGAGCATGGCGCGGCGATCGCAGCCTGATAGCGCGCGGCCCGACCGGGAAGCGGGATTCAACTCGCGCGCGATTGCAGAGATCCTCGAGCTGGGGAGGTCAATCCTGGGCCAAGCGGCGCGCGAACCGTCAGCCACGCGCGACATCGTCGTGTTGGTGAACGCCAGCGATCGTACGGTCAATGAGTCCGCGGCGGTGGCGCTCGCGCGCAACTGGCTGCGACACAGCGCCACGGTCTCCGTGTTCGAGCTGCCGGACTCGTTGCGCCTGCCGCACAACATCATCGATCCGGAGCGTGGTCGCGTCGGCGGAGATGCAGTGCTCGATCTGCTTCGCGAGCTGGCGTACGGCATCCAGCCATCCGCGTTAGTCCGCCCCGTGATTCTCCGCTAGGGAGGTCCTACCTCGTTCCGCTTGTCAGTGGATGTTGAACCGATTGATATACACGAAGATGCCGAAAAGCGCCTGAACCACGCCGATGACAAACAGTGTGATATCCTTGCGACCTTTCCAGAATCGCCAGCCCAGGCCCGCGATGATGGACCCGGTCACGAGGAGAATCAGGAAGAAGCCGAAGATGTGATCCCTGTAATAGATGTAGGTGCCGATTGCTCGCGCCGCGAAAAAATGCCCGAGGAAGCCAACCACGATCAATAGTGCGCCGAGCCAAGCCAGGCGGCGGTTGGGTGCGGGTGCGACGGCGGCTGATCCAAACTCTGCCATTACTTCTCCGGTGGTAGCCTTTTAGGCGGCGGGGCCTCGCCTTGTTCCGAATAGAGTTTGTCTTTGAAGCGCTGCGCCTCGCCGATGCGCTCCACTTCGAGCGCGAGGGCATCGATCGACCGCTGGAGGTAATCAACGCGTTGATCGCCAAGCTTCGGCGCCGAATCCCTGCCCGATGATGCCCGCGGGGATGCCTGCGACAGCTGGTCACCAGATGGTGTCGTGGCCCAGGTGGTTACCAATTTCCACAACAGATAAGCGCCGAGGCCGACGAATAGGAGGAATACATGCGCCATGGCGTGCATCATCTCATCCATCGCCAGGGCGAACCCCATTCCTGCGATGTTGACGACGGCGAAGAGCACCGCACCTGCTCGCCACAGCTTGGCCCGTCGAGTCATGACCAACTCCTTATCGGTAGAGAACCGTACGCGCCGTACGAGTCAAAAGTTACCGCGAACCGGGGTCCCGCGGGTCCGCTACCGAGGCTGCTCGCCAGAGTCGCCATCAACTACGCGATCGCTACGCTCCCTGCCCGCCGCTTGCGGCTCAGTACTCCGGCCGCCACGAGCGTGAACAGGATTCCTACCGGCAACGGCTCGAGCAAGGTGTACGCGATATTCACGAGCGGATTCTTGTACATCTCCTTGAACTCCGTCATCTCTTTCGTCTTCGCCGCGATTTCCGCGTCCGTCGCGCCGGACTTCCTGGCCTTCTCCACGCTGTACGCCGCGTACTTGTCGAGGTAGTCGGGAGCGAGCTTGGGGTAGGCCAGCTCCCAGGTGGCCACGTAGCATACGCTCGCGACGGCGGTGATCATCAGACCAACTATGAAAGCGCGTCCAAACGTCACACTTCCACCCGCCACGTTATCGCGGTACGACCTGACTCCGAAAAACACCATCAGGAAGGCGAGCACCATCGTGGTGTAGCCGACGATCAAGCTCTTGTCGAATCCGATCTCGTCGTGGAAGGGCAGGGTGATGAGCATCATCGCCGAGAGGATGGCGCCTGCAATGAGCCCGAAGGTCAGCACGATCTTTCGCATAGCAACTCCTGTGAGGTTGAGGACGGCCGATTCTACCTGTCAGCCCTGCTACGCGCGTCATCCGAACGGATGATTTTGGGCAATTCTGTGAGAAATCATCCGAAAGTCGCAGTCAAGGGATCAGTCGAAGCTCCTTTCCGAGCTGTACCGCCTGGGTACGCCGCCTCGCTCCAAGCTTGTCGAACACCCGGCTCGAGTGCGTTTTGACGGTGTTCTCGCTCACGTACACTCGTTCGGCGATTTCCTTGTTGCTCAGCCCCGCGGCGATCAGCTCCAGGACTTCCAGCTCGCGGGGCGTGATGCCGAGCGAATCGACCTTGCTTTGATCGCGGACGAAACTGACCGGCGCCGGAACCTCGACTTCGCGCACGACCACGGTTTCGGTGTGTCGCGTGAGCTTGAGGCCAAGCCAGATTCCCAGGCTCGCAAACACCGCGGCCACGAGCCCGCCGTAGATCTCAACCGAATGCTCCAACACAAGCCAACGGTATTCGATGAGCCTGAGTGCGGCGATGAGCGCGCCGGCGAGAAGTCCGTAGAGAAGTACGTGTTTGCGCATCACCCGAATAATGACTTCACGACGAACAAGACGTTGGCCGGACGCTCGGCCAGGCGCCGCATGTACCAGCGATACCATGCCGCTCCATAACTGACCAGCGTCTTCACGATGTGCCCTTCAGCGACGAGGCGGCGCTGGGCGGCGTCGCGAATCCCGTAGAGCATGTGAATCTGATATTTGTCTTTTGCGACGCCTGAATCCGCGGCTCGCTCGGCGATCCGTGCGATCAACGCGAGATCGTGCGTACCGAAAACGGGAGAGCAGGTGCCGGTGGGCGCTCCTTCCAGCATCTGCGACGCGAGTGCGTAATAGGCGCGGTCGGTGTCGCTCTTCTTCTCGAACGCCACCGCCTTGGGCTCGTCGTACGCTCCCTTCACGAGTCGGATGACCGGCTTGAGCGGCATCAGCCGCGCAAGATCCTCAGGCGTGCGACGCAGATACGCCTGAAGCGCGACACCGGTAGAAGGGTGATTTCTTTTCAACGCGAAGTAGAGCTCGAGCGTTCGGTCCACGTAGCTGGAGTCTTCCATGTCCAGCCAGAGCGCTGATCCGGATTCATCCGCCTTGGCCGCCAGCGCGAGCAGATGGCCCTGACAGTCGGCTGACGAGAGATCGAGGCCGAGCTGCGTGGGCTTGACGCTGACTTGTGCCGGAAGCCCCATCGCGTGAATCTGATCGAAGAGAAGCAAATAATGATCGCGCACCAGGACCGCGGCCTCGGCACCGGTGATCGCTTCGCCGAGCTGAGTTAAGATCAGCCCGCGACCGGTCGCTGCGATCCGGGCACCCGCCTCGATTGCGTCACGAGCGTGCTCGCCCGGCATGAACGTCCTCGTCGCGCGCTTCACGAATGCGCTTCGTAGCGCGAAGTCGTTGAGCCTTTGACTTCGTGCTGCGGCCAGCAGGATGGAACGACCGAAAGGCACAGAAAGGCGGCGAATTAAGAATGACGTGCGGTTCGCCGCGGTTTACGCGCGGTCGATTTGATTTTGGCGCTGCTCCTGGTCTTGCGCGACCGCGCCGCGGCTTCCGCCAGTTTCCAGAATTGGGCTTCTCCGATTACCGTCACGCGGTGTCCCCGGGCCGCGAGACGCCGGATCTCCATCAGCTTTACGCCCCCGCTCACTCCGGCAATCTGTAGCGCGTTCGGCCGACCTCGCACCAGAATGTCCGACGACGGTCCTGGTTTGGATTGCACGATCGCGCCGGCCTTTTTCGCGGCGGCTATCGCTTCGCTCCGTGGGCGGCTCAGGAAGCCCGTAAAGGAGAGCCGCTTGCCATCGAGGCTTCCGACCCGACCGAGATTGGTCTGCTTCGGTCGATGACGCAGAGCAGTAATCAGCTCGCCCGCGGCCTCATATCGTTTGCCACGCGCCCCGAGGCATCGGTAGATGACTTCCTTTAGATGGTCGCTGCATGGGAGACGACGAACATCACGACTCCTCATCGGACTCTCGATGTCACCGCGCAGCAGCATCGCCGTGATCAGGCCGACCTGGTAGATGTCGTCGCGCTGCTGCCAGCGCCGAACCCTGCCCCACGCGATCTCCGTCGGCGCGGAAAAAACGTTGAAAGCGTCCGCGGTAACGCCACGCTGACTGAGCTGGTGGGCCGCGATACCGAAGTCGCCCAGCTTCAGCTGCTCATTCTCACACACGAAAACGTTGAACGGCGTGAGGTCGCGATGCATTGCCTGCCCCAGGTGCAGCACATCGAGAGCTCCGAGGATTGCGGCGATCTCCCGTCGGACGAAGCGCTCCGATTGTGGGCCTTTGCCCGCGAGCCAAGTCCCGAGATCTCCGTGTACTGCGTACTCCATTGCGATGCAATAGCGCGCACCCCGATCATCGACCTCGGCGAACCGGTCGAAGACGCGCAGTGCACGTGACTCGCGGAAGAGAAGCTCGGCGAAGTAGGCCTCGCGGACCCATGCGGAAAGACGTTCGGTGATCTTGATACAGACTTGTGCCGGGAGCCCGTGCTGAGGCGTGGGTGTCGCGAGGTAGACCTCGCCGAATCCTCCTTTACCAATCAGCTTGTCCAACTGGTAGGTTCGGCCGGTTTCGGAGCTGTGCGCCATGAGTGAAGCCTGCTTATCCATTGTTGTCTTGATCACGTTTGTCACCGCCGCGATGCCGGCTTAAAGCCGAGCGCGCCGTTCAGCCACCGCACAAGCGGTAGGAGCGCCTCATACTCGCGCGCGAGAAACTGCGCCAGCGATGGACTGGTCACCTGCGCATCGGTCAGCGCACGGCCGCTGGTAAAAGACTGGAATCGCAGCCACTTCGCGGCTGGATGATCATCTGAGTAGCCGCGCGGCATCCGCTTCAGCGCGCCCTCATCGTCGAATCCACCGAACCGGCGCGGTATCGAGCGTGCCATCCGATCGAATCCATTGGGATCTTTGGCGATCGCGCCGCGCAACTTGTTCAACTGCGGCCTCGGTGGCATCCAGATGCCCGCGCCGAGCGCCGATTTCCCGCCCGGCTGAAAGTGGAAGTAGTAGCCGGCGCTTCCAGCATCCGCCTCTGCCCCGACGGTGCGAGCTGCGTTCAGATGGTGGAACCAGCAGGCCGCGTGGGTCTTGTACGGCGACTTGTCTTTGGAAAAGCGGATGTCCCGGTTGATGCGGAACATCGATCGCTTGGGATCGCCGCCGATCTCCGGTGCAAACCTGGCGAAGCGCGTGTCGAGATCCTCGATCAGGTCCCGCATCGGCCCGCGCACCTCGGTTTCAAATTCCTCGCGATGCACCTCGAACCAGGGCTTCTCGTTGTGCCGGGTGAGGCCGCGAAAGAAGCCCAGTGCGCGTTTGCTGAATGACATACTGAGAAGATATGCCGATTCAGAGCGCTATTCGAGCGGATAACTGAGAACTGATAGGCTGCGTGCTGCCAGCCTGTCAGTTGCAGTTCAAGTCATGGGCACACGTAATTCGTCCCGGTCGAATCATTACCCAGATGATTCGGCCGTGCGGTACGCGGATAAGGACAAATCCGACGCGTTTTGACGACCACACTCCTCGGGTCACCGTCGATCGCAAATTTGGTGGCGATCACACCATTGGGGCGGATACCCTTCTCCACCCACTCCTCGAGAGCCCAGTAGAGACTGTTTTGCGGAGTGTCTCCTGGCCGCAGCCACTGACCAAAGTCGTTCGGCTCGTCGCCACTCCCGCAATGCCCCATTCCCGGCAAGAGATAAAACTGCAGGAAATTGCTGACCGTCTCATCTCCGATTCGGCTGCGCACTGACGAGAAGAGGTTCAGGTTCGCCTCGGGACGGTCGTTTCCGCCGTGGTAGATGATGATCTTGCCGCCACGCTTCTCGAACGCCGCAAAATCGCCGGTGATGAAAGTCCTGAAACCAAAGTGCGTCGCCGGCGCCCCCGCCATGATGCCATCGTAGTCCCTCGGATAACGCTCCGCCTCCATCAGTCCCTGTCGGCCGCCGTTTGAACAGCTGCTGAAGTAAGACCGCGTCGGCGCAGAGGCATAAAAAGCCTGAATCAGCGCTTTCGCGGTCTTCGCTGTCTCGTGAACCGCGCGGTAGTCGAAGTCCGCCTGTTTCTCGGGATGATTCACAGCCCACGCCGACTCGCTCGGCCTTCCGCGGTGCCCTGTGTCGGTCGACGAAGTCGCGTAGCCGCTGCGCAGTGATTCGCCGAGACGGTAGTAGTTGATCGAGCCGCCGAAAGAGCCATTCCCCACGCCGAGGTAACGCCGGTTCCAACCAGTGACAGGGAGCCAGACCTCGATGCTGATCTCCGAATCCGACGATGGTCGCGCCACCGCCTGGACGCGACAGAACGCCGGCAAGGTGTTGAACGCAGAGAAGAATTCCGGTGAAGCCCGACGCATCCTCACCGGCGGCACAAACTTGCCCGAATCCACCTGCTGCGCCGCGATGACCGTCGTATTCTCCAATCGCAGGCCACGGAGAGCAGGGCAGGATTGCGCGCGCAACGGCAACGGCGCCAGGCAACAAAGCGCCAGCGTCCATCCCGAGCGATAGATCGTTATCGAGGCGCTCGCTATGCGGCCAACGGAGATTTTATTGGACGAGATGGAAGTAATTGCTTGAATTGTCGCCGCCTAAGTTCGGAGTCGCTTCCGCAAATAGTACTGGCGGGAGCCAGGCGGATACCCTTCGAGGGTGCCAAAAAGCTTGTAGCCGAGTTTCTCGTAGAACGGCCGCGCCTGGTACTCGAACGTGTCGAGACTGACATCGGTGCAGCCACGCGATCGCGCCAGATCCTCTGCCGCCGCCATGAGCCGCCTGCCAAGTCCATGTCCTCGCGCGCGCTCGTCGACCCATAGCTTGGCAATGTAAAGCCACCGCCAACGCGTGTGACCGAGGATGCCACCGACGACAACGCCCGTTGAATCGCGAGCGACGAACTTTACTGGCTGGTCGTCGGCCGGACCAAGGCGCTCCTCATTGAACGCAAGCAATCCGCGGACGACGAGCGCTTCGTCGGCGGGCATCACCTCGTTGTCGATTTGAACGTCGTCTGCTGGTATCAATTCAAACCCGCTGTTGAGACTCCATCCATTGCTATTTCCTTACGAGCGGGTGCTCACCAAAAAACGACCACATCAAACTCGTAGCATCAATGCTGCGAGTGGTGCGACCGGTGAACCATTTCGGCAGCGGCGTGCCGCCCGGCCAGGTATGGCCTCCTCCCTGGATTGTGTAGAGCACCACGGCCGCGTCGTCAGCACAGTTCGTGTACGCGCGACGAGTGACGTCAGCGGCCACGGTCGATTCAACGGGGTTGGCTCCGCACCGGTTTCTTCGTGCCCAATTCGCCGCCCATCTCGACACGTCCGGAAATCCTCTCGCAGATACCCACGAGGAACCGCCCTTGTACGGAACCTCCGGATCGGCCGTGCCATGAAACGCGATCATCGGAACAGCTCGATGGTCTGTGCACCAGCTCCACGGCGTTATTTGCGCAGCTGCCACCATGCCGACCGCCGCGATTCGATCGGACAGTGTGCAGGAAAGCACGAACGACATGCCGCCTCCATTTGAAAGCCCGTTGGCGTAAATCCGGGTGGGATCGATGTTGTAAGATGCCTTCAGCGTGTCAATCAACTCAGAGATGTATCTGACGTCCTTCATCTGACCGGATCCCGGCTCCGTGCGCCAGATCCTGACTCCCTTACCGCCAACTCCCGACGGGTAGACGACAATGAACCCCCGGCGGTCGGCCAACTCGTTCCACTGACTCGTTTGCCTTTGAGCTGCACCCCACAACCCAGCGCCGTGCATGCTGATCACGAGAGGCGTGGGCTTGGATCGATCGTAGCTCCTCGGGACATAGAGCAGATAGTCCCGTTTTTCCCCCGAGGAAACAAAAGAGCCGTTGTCCCGATTCGCCGCGTAGAACGACACGGCCTCGATCGGAACTATCACGACAGGCAGGCCGATGAGAGCCAGCGCCGCGCCGAGGACCACCCTCCTGTCCTTCATCACCGATGCCGATTCCACGCCAGCGCCAGCGGAGCCGCTGAGAGTCGCGCGAGTGGGATTGCCAGGATCGCGAGGAGCATGAGCAAGTAGTGCGGGATGTGAGGCGTATCGAGCAACCACACGAGGACGCCGTACAAGGCGAAGACCGCAACACACCAGCACGCCGCGCCGGCCACGAGCACGCGGTCACTCAAGAGGCGGTTGCGATAGAGACGCGTTGTGATCCAGACGGCCGCCGACATCTTGACGCAGACCAGTAGCGTGAAAATCAACGGAAGCGCGCTCCACAATCTCCCCAACCGTCGCGTATCGATGATCCATTCGGCGATCGGCCCGATGAAAAACAGGAGCGTAAGAGTGACGAAGATGCTCCCCTTGATGACCCACGCCCGGCCGGTGAGCCCAATGTAGAGCGTCTGCACCAGCTGCTTCCACGTGGAGGCGATGAACGCCGCGACGACAACCAGGAGAAACACTACCGCGCGCGGCGTTCCCACGGTTTGGGCGAATCGGCGCGAACGCTCGACCACCAGCGGCATCTCACCGGACCACGCCAGCGCGATTGGGACGGCGACGACGATCAACAGCCACGCGAGGGCCGTACTCGCGAGCGTCGTCTTGAGCTTGGCCGCGATGAGCTGCGCGCTGGTCAGCGGTCGCGTTGCCATGAACGGGGGCAGGCCATACGAATCGCTCACGTTCACGCTCGGCTTGCTCACCGTCGCCGCGGCAAAGGTGGCGATGATGATCGGAGTGAAGAG
>JBGQIT010000086.1:0-8930 GCA_041498575.1 Gemmatimonadaceae bacterium | reverse complement strand
ATCCGTCTTCTTATCCGTCTTCTTATCCGTCTTCTTATCCGTCTTCTTTTCGGCCACAGTGAGCCTCCCTTGAAGTGAGGTAAATGCCGGCAGCGATTCCTACCAGTTCCCCTGTTCCCCCATCACCTCGATCGCCCGCACCAACCTGTCCGCCGCGTGTCGCCAGTTCGTCTGGACCGCGCGTTGCGCGGCGGTGGCGTTGCCGGTGCGGATCGCATCGACGATCACATCATGCTCGGTCCCGGCGGTCGGCACCGTGTCGAGCAGCAGGGCGATATACATCCTGATATAGCGCTCGGCCTGCGGTTTCACGGCTTCGTGCAACGACCGCAGTCGCGGCCCCGCACCTGCTTCGACGTAGCGCCGGTGAAACTTCTCGTCGAGCTCATAGAGTTTTCCAGGCTGTGCGCCCTTGGCTGACGCAGCGCGCCGGAACTCGGCGTTGAGCGCCGCAAGCTCCTTCGCCAGCGTCTCACGCTGCGATTCGCTTAGACCCGCTGCACTCCGGGCAGCGAGCCCCTCCAGCTCCCCGACAATCTCGAGTAGCTCTCCAACGTCCTCGCGCGTGAGCGGTGCGACGGTCATTCGCGCCTGGTGCGTGGCCGAGGCGATGACGTAACCCTCTCGCTCGAGCCGCTGAAACGCGGCGCGAACCGGGGTGCGGCTGACGCCAAAGCGCTCGGCGACTTCGGTTTCCACCATCCGTGCTCCGGGAGCCAGCTGACCGCGGACAATGAGGTTCCGGAGCGAATCGTAAAGCTTGTTCGCCCGCTCGGTGGCGCCGGTGGCGCGTTTTCCCCGCTGCGACGGGGCGCGCGGCTTGGTAGCAGCTCGTCTCTGCACGATGTCGCCAATATAACGCCGCCCGGTGCGATCAACGCCCGCTTCTTTCGCTCACCGCCCGGGTCCCCCCAACCCGCCTTCTTGCGCCTCCTGCCCGTCCGGATTATCCTAGGCTGGGTTATTTGTATACAATTACGCATCCAAATCGGGGGAGTCATGTCGCTCTTCGTTCGGAAGGACATCGGTTCGCTGCTGGCTGAGGCTGGCGCGGGGACTCTGAGACGGGAGTTGGGGCCGCTGGCTCTGGTCACCCTTGGAATCGGGGCAGTGATCGGAGCGGGAATCTTCGTCCTGTCCGGTACCGTCGCCTCCCAGAACGCCGGCCCGGCGTTGACGTTGTCGATGGTCTTCGCCGGAGTCGCTTGCGTGTTCGCCGGTCTTTGCTACGCCGAGCTGGCGAGCATGATCCCGGTGGCCGGAAGCGCGTATACGTACGCCTACGCAACGATGGGTGAGCTGGTCGCCTGGATAATCGGCTGGGATCTCGTTCTCGAGTACTCTCTCAGCTCTTCGACCGTAGCGGTCGGATGGTCGGCCTACGCGGTCACCCTACTCAGCGAGATCGGCATCACGATTCCACCGCGCCTCACCGGTGCCCCGGGAATTCACATCTGCCTGCCCGACGGAACGCACGTCATCGGGGTGTTCAACCTCCCCGCTATGATCATTTGCCTCGCGCTCACTGCGCTTCTGGTGATTGGAATCCGCGAATCCGCGCGAGTGAACACCACCATTGTCATCATCAAGGTCGCGGTGCTGGCGATCTTCGTGGCGTTCGGCGCGCGTTACATCAATACGGCGAATCTGCATCCCTTCATCCCTCCGAACACGGGACAGTTCGGATCGTTCGGCTGGAGCGGGATCCTTCGCGGCGCGGGGATTATCTTCTTCGCGTACATCGGATTTGACGCTGTCTCAACCGCCTCCCAGGAGGCGAAGAATCCAGGCCGTGACATTCCGATCGGCATTCTCGTCTCACTCGCGATCTGCACGGTCATATACATCGCCGTTGGGCTCGTCATGACCGGCCTCGTCCCGTACGCGAGCCTCAATGTCGCGTCACCGATCGCCGTCGCCGTCCAGGCAACGGGACTCAAGTGGCTCGCTCCCATCATCAACATCGGCGCGATTTGCGGACTGTCGAGCGTGATACTGGTGAACATGCTGGCCCAGTCACGGATCTTCTACTCGATGAGTCGCGACGGATTGCTTCCACCTCTGTTTGCCAAGCTCCATCCGCGCTATCGCACGCCGCACGTGACCACAGCGATCACCGGAGTCGTCGTCGCAATCGCTTCCGGACTCTTTCCAATCGCAGTGCTTGGCCAGCTCGTGAGCATGGGAACTCTGCTCGCGTTCGCGATTGTGTGCATGGGAGTGCTCATCCTGCGCCGAATAGAGCCGGACACACTGCGACCGTTCAGGACGCCCGGCATGCCGTGGGTGCCGATCGTCGGAACCCTGATCTGCCTCTATCTGATGTCAGGACTCCCACTCCGGACGTGGATCAGATTGTTCGTCTGGCTGGCCGTTGGGCTGACGATCTACTTCACGTACGGAAGATTTCGTGCTGCCGAGGTCCGAAACCGGCCAATGGCCAACGCTGCTTAGTGCTCGAGACGTCGCGCGAACATCTTGTCCCAGGTGGCAAGTGCCGGCTTCGACTTGAGGTTCGCATCGACGAGACCCAGCGTCGCGAAGAGAGGCAAAATCGCTGGCACCGGCTTCGGGAAACTCCCAAGGTCCAGATCGGTGAAGGACAGCTGGAAGACCCCCATTGCCTTGGCCTCGTCGAGAAGCTGGGATTGTCGCGCGATGTATCTCGATTGCATTTCCGGCGACGACGAGAAGATTCCGCGCGCGGAGGCAGAGGGCCATCCGCCTTCGACCACCATGAGGGGGAGCGCTCGCGAGCCTCTCACTCGCGTGTAATAGTCGAGCGGAATCTGATCGGGATCCTTGAATCCGCCGAGGTACGGATACGATGACAGACCGAGGAGATTGACGAAGGGGAAATCGCGCAGATCCTGATCGATTCCCACGTACGCGCCTTGTTGGACGAGCTTCCCCCAGGCGGTTTCGACCTGGACGCTGACGTAGAGAGGAAGTGCGCTCGTGGACCGCGAGCGGCGAATGTCGGACGCCGCGTCGTTGCTCATCCGGACCACTGCATTGTAGACCGGCCGCGGAGCAATTTGCCGGATCAGATTCGTCTCGGCGGCGAGCCCTAGATAATCCGGGTGTAGCATTTCGACGAGCGCGCGCACGTAGTTGTGATACAGTCGTTGCACCGCTGGTTCCGTGATGCTCCGATGCGCCGTGACGAGCGCGAGCGCTTCACTCTCGCGTGCCAGACCGTTCGTGACATCGATCGTCACGACCAGCTTCAGATGCTTCGAGCGATAGTAGTGCTCGAGATCGACACCGTCCTTGCGAAGTGCATCCTCGGGCGAAGTTCCGGCCAGGAGGGGCGCCCACGGAACATCGAGATGCATGATCGCGGCATCCGCTCGCCTCGTCCAGATCTCCATCGATTGTATCGCCACTTTGATGTCAGGCTTTGGCGGAACGACCGAAAAGCCCATTAGATAGGAACGTGTCTGGCCGGAGGAGTTTTCCGGCTCATGCGTGGCGCGCGGGCAGGCGATCGTCACCACGGCAAGAGTGGCCGTTGCGACCAAGCAACGAAGGATCATCGCGCCTGAATATGCGCCGTAAGGGCCTCGCGGGGACACTCCCAAGCGGCTGTTCATCGGGGTGATGAACGTCGGCTTGTGTCAGCATGAATTATGACATATGCTCATAATCTGCCTCGCCGGATGCTCCCATGGAATTGATCCCCCAACGTGCCACCGATACATACCGATCATCCCCCAAGACGTGGCAGCCAGTTCGACCTGAAGACGCGGGGAAGCTCTCAGATTGCCGGTTGCAGCTGCACTATGCCGCGCAGTTCGGAGCCGCGGCCGGGATTTCCTACCTCGAGCACCGACCGGATGACAGCCACGCCAACCTGGAATGGGTGTCTGCTCTTCGAGGGCTATTCTCACGCGTGATTCCGGCGGCACGGAGATCGTTCCGGATCGGCGCCAGGCCATCGAAACTCGCGTTGATGATAGTCGCCGAGGACAATCAGCCGATCGAGGAATACAAGCTCCACGGGCGGACGATCACCGACGCGACTGAATGGATTCGCTCGCAAATCAAGTTGCTCGGTGTAGACCCGGCGCTTTACACCCTGCGCCGACATTACGAGATACCCACCCATCAGGTCGCTTTCGGAGAGTCGTTCGATGCGAGCGCGCCGCTACTTTTCGAAGAGCTTTCGAAGTGGTTCGGGAACGCTGCCACGCTGCTCGGCTCGGTCGTCCGGAGGACCCGCGGAGCAAGCGAAGTCCGGTGTTGGCCGCGTCACTTCGACATCGGAACGGTCATCAAGGTCACGTCGAATCGCACAATTGGAATCGGAATGGAGCCAGGCGACGACTACTATGACGAGCCGTACTTTTATCTCAACATGACTCCGCAGCCTACCGCATCTCGTGCCCAATCTCGCCCATTGTGGGGAAACGGCATCTGGCACACCAATGAGTGGGTTGGACCGGTTCTCCCCGCGTCCCGATTCGGCGGCGCCTCTGCTCAGGAACGACAGGCGCGCGAGTTCGTCGATTCAGCCACAGCGGCCTGCCGCGGGTTGTTGTCGCTGGACTAGCTCGTCGGCATTCGACTCATTGCCGAGTCGGCGAGAGTGCGATTTCGGAGACGTGGTTATCACCTCTGTACGATTTCAGGCGACGTTGTTATCGCCTCTGTGCCGTCGGTTCGCTTTCGCCAGAATTGCTTCCGACGATGGGCTGGAGCCACGAGCAATTCCACGATTGCGAGGACGCCGTCTACGGCCAGGGCGAGTGCCGCGGCCGGGAGTGCGCCCGACAGAATCATCCGCGTGTCCGCGAGAGCGAGACCCGCGACGATGGGCTCGCCCAGACCTCCAGCTCCGATGAACGCAGCAAGCGTCGCCGCTCCCACCGTGATGACAGCGGCAGTGCGGATCCCGGCCATTATCACCGGCGCCGCGAGAGGAAACCGCACCCACAACAGTCGCTGCATTGGAGTAGTACCAAGCGCCTCGGCGGCGGCGACCGCGTCGGGATCGGCGTCACGCACTCCCGTATAAGTCCCGCGCGCAATCGGATACAGGGCGTACAGCCAGAGCGCCACGAGTGCCGGCACGACGCCAACGCCAAGGAGTGGAATCATGAACGCGAGCAGAGCGATGCTTGGGATCGTCTGCAGCACTCCGAGTGCGCCGATCGTTGGCTCCGCAATTCGCCGGGTTCGTTCGAGCCCAAGTCCCAGCGGAACTGCAACGATCACTGCGGCCAGAAGAGCCAGTGCGACGAGCTCCAGATGCCGCACGGTGAGCGCGGCCAGCGTTGCCCGGCGATCCCATAAATACCGCCAGAATCCCGAGTGCTGAGCCGATGGTGCCCCTTGAGCGTTGTGATCGCCGCTGCCCCCGACGAGCCCGAGCGCGATCAACTCATCGCTCACCACTCGTCGGACATCTTCGCCATCCACTTCCACGCGACGATTGAGCTGCCGCATTGTCGTCTCATCCAGCCGCCCGCTCAAAAGCGTGAGCGCCGCGATTGCACCGGGGATCTGGCTGTCGAGGCGACCTGACACGAGTGCTGCCGCTTCATACGGAGGAAAGAAGTGCTTGTCGTCGATGAGAGTGACCAGATCGTAGCGGGCAAGAAGCCCATCCGTCGAGTAGCCGTCGATGACATCCACCGCACTTGATGCGAGCGCCTGGTATTTCACGGCCGGCGCGAGAGGTCTCACAGCGCGTGGTCTCAATCCGTAGACCCGGGACAGGCCGACCAATCCGTCGCTTCTCCCGATGAAATCGGCGGTGAACCCGGCGGTCAGATGCGGACTTTCGCGCGCGAGGTCGCTCAGAGTGCGAAGGTGGTAGCGGATCGCTGTGGGCCGCGTCACAGCGATCGCGTAGGTATTCTGAAAGCCGAGTGGCGGGAGCCAGCGCAGGTGGTATAGATCGGCGAAGCGACGCGCGACGTGTGCGAACACTGCTCGCGGATCGGCGGTGAGCGAATCGGGTAGCGTGTCGTGCAGGATCGCGACGAGCCCGGTGCCGGTGTACTCGGGGTAGACATCGATGGCGTCGGTTCGGAGCGCACCGAACGCAATCTCCGTTGCGCCGAGCCCGGGTCTCCGTTCCACGCTAAAACCACGGGACTCGAGCAGCTGAGAGAACATCTCCGCCAAGAGATACGATTCGCCGAACGGCTTCGATGCCACAACCACTGGTCGATTCTGTCGTTGGGCACCGAGCGTCGCCGGACTTGCTCCGCCGGCGATGATCGTCGCGATCAGCAAGACGTGAATTCGTGAGCTGAATCTCATGCGCGCAGAGCCTCGAGACCCGCTCGCGCTCGCTCTATCAGTCGCGCAACGTAGTCCGTGGCCGGCGCACGAATCAGGTCTCGCATACTCCCCCGCTGCTCGATTCTTCCCTCCCGCATCACGACCACTTCTTCCGCCAGTCGTCCTGCCTCGGCCAGATCGTGCGTCACCAACAGCGTCGTAACGATCAGATCATGACGCAGATTGTCGAAGCTTTCCTGGAGTTCCGCTCGCGAGATCGCGTCCAGTGCTCCGAAGGGCTCATCGAGCAGAATCACGCCGGGCCGGGCGGCGATGCTCCGCGCCAGTGCCACGCGCTGTCGCTGGCCACCGGATAGCTCGTGGGGAAAACGAAATCCGAATTGAGTCGATGGAAGTCCAACGAGCTCGAGCGCCCGCCGAGCGGCGTCAGCAGAATCCGGCATGTGCTGAAGCGTCGGCACTAGTGCGACGTTACGCAGCACCCGCCAGTGTGGGAGGAGCCCGCCGTGTTGCTGCACGTATCCGATTCCGCGACGCAGTAGCACCGGCGACTGCGCGCGAACGTCCTCACCGCCGACCACTACTTGCCCGCGCTCCGGCTCAACGAGGCGATTGAAGCAGCGAAGGAGCGTCGTCTTTCCTGAGCCGCTTTCGCCGACGAGCGCCGTTGCGCGCCCCGCGGGAACGTCGATGCTCACATCATCGAGGGCAACGACGTTGCCGAAGCGATGCGAGACGTTGCGTGCGGCGAGAGAAATCGGCATGGGCTTAAGAGTGATAGCGGCGCCGCCGAACCGCTATCACTCAGAGTTGTGGCACTCCGCGGGCCGTTACTGGCTGGACGGCATCTTGCCAGCGGAACCGCGACGAGCAAACATCAGGCGACGGCCCATCACGTCGATGATTACCAGATAGACCAGGGCCAGCGCCATGAACATTGGTTGAGGTCGCAGGAGGAGCGTGTGCACGGCACGCCAGATTATCGCCTCACAGATTACAACGAAGGAGATCGTTCGCAACCAGGGTTGCCGCAAAAAACGTCGCACTAAATAATAGATCAGTCCCGCTAGGGCGCCCGCTACAGTTCCGGCAAACACAACCGTCAGGCTCCCTCGCGTTGTAAACACGGGGACTCTGCCCTCCATGTGGGCGATTATTCGCATTAGCAGCCGACCGCCGATGCCAAGCACAACCAGGCCAATCAACGTGCCGCGTACTAGCCAGGATCTCAGCTCCATTGGTCACCTCCGCAACACAACAGTATCCGCTTGCATTCGACGCGGTTCGGCGTATCTGTTGCGGTGATCCTCATTTACTGACGACAACTTTCAGGAATTCAAATGAGTCCCGCCACTCCGAAGACACGCCGCCTCGGCTCCCAGGGTCTCGAGACATTTCCCATCGGCCTCGGCTGCATGGGCATGTCGGAGTTTTACGGGCCGAGCAACGAGAAGGAATCCATCGCGACCATCCATCGCGCGCTCGAGCTTGGCATCAACATGCTCGACACCGCCGATATGTACGGGCCGTTCAAGAACGAAGAGCTGGTTGGCAGGGCGATCAAGGGAAACCGCAACCGCGTCATCATCGCGACCAAGTTCGGCAATGTGCGTGATCCGAAAGATCCCACGAAGCGCGGCATCAATGGTCGTCCCGAGTACGTCCGCCAGGCGTGTGAAGGATCGCTCAAGAGACTGGGCGTCGACACAATCGACCTATACTATCAGCATCGCGTGGACAAGAGCACGCCGATAGAGGATACGGTCGGCGCCATGGCCGAGCTGGTTCGTGAGGGAAAGGTGCGCTACCTCGGACTATCCGAAGCGTCGGTCAACACGATTCGGAGAGCGCACAAGGTCCACCCGATCAGCGCGGTCCAAACCGAATATTCACTGTGGACGCGCGATCCGGAGGAAGGACTGCTCGATGCATTACGCCTTCTGGACGTTGGCTTCGTAGCATACAGCCCGCTCGGCCGCGGATTTCTCACTGGACAGATCAAGAAAATCGATGATCTGGCGCAGGATGATTTCAGGAGACAGAACCCGCGCTTTCAGGGAGAGAACTTCAAGCACAATCTCGAGCTGGTCGCGAGGGTCGAGGAAATCGCAAAGGAGCACAAGTGCACGCCCGCGCAACTCGCCTTGGCGTGGGTGCTCGCCCAGGGAGACGATATCGTGCCGATCCCGGGCACCAGACATCCCGAGCGAGTCGAAGAGAATGTCGCTGCGCTCAACGTTGTGCTGTCGGAGTCTGATCTCAGGCGGATCGACGCGGCGGCGCCAAAGGGAATCGCCGCCGGCGAGCGTTACGCCGAAGGAGGGATGAAGACCGTCAATCTCTAACGCGGGGGGCGCCACCGAGCTTGGCTTGGCGCCTACCGTCCGCGACGACTTCGATAAGGGCCGCCACTTCGACGCGAATCACCCGAGCCGCCTGGACGACCTGAACCACCTGAGTGACCCGTACCGCCCGAACTACGTGAGGCACCCGAGCCGTTCGAGCGGTTCGAGCCACCCGAACGGCCCGCTTTTGCCTTCGATCGTGCTCGCTCGTCTGCCTTCCTGCCGCGGATTGCGGCGATCCGCTCGCCGATCGGGATCTCGAGACGACCCTCCGGCCGCGCATTGTAATCGAAGTCGGGTATGGTTATCTGCGGCAGTCGCTTCCCGATT
>JBGQIT010000085.1:0-8932 GCA_041498575.1 Gemmatimonadaceae bacterium | reverse complement strand
GTTGCCAATAGAGACACGTGGGCGGAATGGCACTACTTCAACGTGTTGTCGCCGGACCGAAAGCGGTGGGCATTCATATCGTTCATCGTGGGCGGCGATGTCACGGGCACCAAGTGGGGAGGTAAGATCGGAATCACCCTCAGGGAGCAGGACGGAGCGACGCGGCGCTTCGCGACCACTCTCGATCGATCCCGGGTTCGATTCTCGACAACGGACGCAAACCTCGTGTTCGGCGATTCGCACGTCATCGTCCTTCCGGATGGTGACTACGAGGTACGCGCGGCGGCTCGCGAGGAGAACGGAGCGCGAGGCACAATGTCGGTCGCGCTTCGGGTTCATCCCGCGCCGTATGCGTATTTCCCCGGCGTCGCGATGGGCTCTGGCGGGTTCGTCTCGGGCTACACCGTTCCCGCGCTGCGTGCGCGCGCGACGGGAACTCTGTGTATTGACAATCAATGCGAGCAGCTCAGCGACGCGCAGTCGTATCACGACCACAACTGGGGAGTCTGGCGCGGCGTTTCATGGGACTGGGGCGCGGCGCGCGCGGGGCAGTACACTTTCCTGTACGGCCGCGTGTATCCGGGCGACAGTACGGCGTCGATTCCCCCCGTGCTCGTCTATCTCGTTGACTCGCTGGGGTTCCGCGCCGTTTTTCGTCCGAGGATGATCTCGTACGAGGATGATCGGACTTTGAGAGTCGGGTCGAGTATGCTGCGAGTTCCCTCGCGTGCGCGCTTCGAGGATGCGCGTGGAGACGATACGCTGCGTGTCGACATAACAGTCGAAGATGCGATTGCAACGGATACGCGGCCGCGCCGAGACGTCAAAGAGCGTGGCGGGGACGCGGAGCGCGGCGATCCGCTAAAAAGCGAGAAAGCCAGGCCATACTTTATCCAGATGAAGGGAACGGTACGAGTATCCGGACGTCTGGACGGTCACGTCTTGTCTGGACAGGGGCCAGGCTTCTTCGAGACCTATAGATGAACTGCAACTGAAGACTACCTGCTAAGGGCTGTCAGAAGCACAGGTGAAGGCTGCGGGCGCATGGTTCCTTCGTATCGTCTTGCGGTCGCGCGAACCAAAACTAGCCGCAGCCTCCAGCCGGCCCGCCGAACGCCCCTGGCAGGTAGTCTTCAGTAGCGGTTCAAGGAGTCGCTTGACATCCTGACTCCGCGGCTTCCGATTGAACGCCATGTCCGCGGAAGTCCATATCGGTACGCAGGGCTGGAATTACGACGCCTGGGTGGGGCCATTTTACCCGAGCGGCACGCGTCCCTCCGAGTTCCTCACCGTGTACGCGCGTGCGTTCGACTCGGTGGAAGTGGACTCGACGTTCTACGCATCGCCGGCGGCGGCGACGATTCGAAGCTGGGCCGAGCGTACGCCAAAGGGATTCATCTTTGCTCTGAAGCTGCCGCAGGAGATCACCCACGAACAGAGATTGCGGGACGTCACCGGCGCCTCCGAGGTTTTCTTCGAGCGGGTGCGCGAGCTAGGCGACAAGCTTGGTCCGGTCCTTGTGCAGATGGGGCCAGACTTTCAGCCGGGTGAGCTGCCGGCGCTGGTCGATTTCATCGGGCGAGTTCCGAAGGATCTTCGCATCGCGATCGAGTTCAGGCACCGGGGTTGGATCACCGACGGGGTGCTGGCGCTGCTCAAGGAGCACAACATTGCGCTCGTGTTGACCGACGGCCGGTGGATTCCGCGCAAGCTGATGCTGAGTCTCGCCGCGCGCCCGACCGCTGATTTCGCGTACATCAGATGGATGGGCCCGAACCGGGATCTGGTCGACTACACGCGCGTGCAGGTCGATCGCTCGCACGAGGTAGATCTGTGGTCCGACGCGATCGAGGGTCTGTCGGAAAAGGTGTCGCAGGTCTATGGGTACGTCGCGAATACGTTTTCCGGCCACAGTCCCGCGACGGCGCGGGAGCTCCAGTACCGTCTCGGGCAGACTCCTGTCGATCCGGATCTGCTTGGGGAGCAGATGTCACTCTTCTAATTAAACTGCAAAACTCACGACTACCGGCCGGGGGCTGTCGGCGGGTCAGCTGTTGGCTGCGGGCTTTGAAACGTCTGGACGCGTGGGGAATCAACAGGGCTGACCGAGGCTGAAGATGTTCCTGGGGCACTATGGAGTGGCATTCGCGGCGAAGCGTGTGACGCCGCGCACATCGTTGGGAGCGCTCACGTTCGCCGCGCAGTTTCTCGACGAGCTGTGGCCGATCCTTCTTCTGCTCGGCGTCGAGCAAGTTAGGATCGTTCCCGGGCTGATGGCGGCGAACCCGCTCGACTTCGTTTACTACCCGTTCTCCCACAGTCTGTTGATGGCGATCGTGTGGGGAATTCTGATCGGAAGCGCTTACTTTCTGCTAAGGCGCTACAGTCGGGGAGCGTGGATCATGGGTGTGCTCGTAGTGAGCCACTGGGTCCTCGATCTGCCGATGCATCGTCCCGATCTTCCGCTCTGGCCCGGCTTATCCAGTCCCAAGGTGGGCTGGGGACTGTGGAATTCAATGCTCGCTTCGAACATGATCGAGTTCGCCATCTACGCGATCGGTATCGCACTCTATCTTCGCGCGACGCGTGCGAGAGATCGCATTGGGAGCTGGGGACTGTGGGCGTACATCATCCTACTGGCGATTCTCTACGTCCTGAGCAACGGATCGCCGCCGCCGAGTGAGCGCGTGCTGGCGTGGACGGCTTTGGGAATCTGGCTATTCGTACCGTGGGCATGGTGGGTTGACAAGCATCGCGAATACGTCGGCCGCATCCCGACTCCCATCAAGCGTCCGACAACCTTCTGATTCGTGGACCGACGCGACGTCGCTTGGGTCAGGCTCGCGGCCGTTGCGCTGCTCAACCAGATCGGCTGCACGTCGATGCCGTTCTCAATGCCAGGTGTTGCAGCCGTTACTCGTGAGCTACGCCGCGCGCCCTTCGGCAGAACAGCGGATGGGCAGCCCGTGGAGCTTTTCACTCTCACGAATGCTCGCGGCATCGAAGTGCGGCTGACAAACTACGGCGGGATCATCACCTCGCTGAAGACACCCGATCGCTCGGGGCGGTTCGACGACATCGTCCTCGGTTACGACAGCCTGAGCGGGTATCTGCACAATAGCCCGTACTTCGGTGCGATCGTCGGGCGCTACGGCAACCGCATTGCCCGTGGGCGATTCACGCTCGACGGAACGACCTACCGCCTCGCCGTCAACAATGGACCAAATAGCCTGCACGGTGGGATCCGGGGGTTCGACAAGGTCGTCTGGAACGCCGAGCCGTTTAGGAACGATGGCACTGAGGGTGTCGCTCTCGACTACACGAGTGCGGACATGGAGGAGGGTTATCCAGGGACTCTTCGTGCCCGCGTGACTTACACGCTCACAGATGACAATCGGCTGATTGTCGACTATCAGGCGACGAGCGACAAGCCGACACCAGTCAATCTCACGCAGCACAGCTATTGGAATCTTGCGGGTGACGGAAGCCGAGACATCCTCGCGCACGTACTCACCATCAACGCCGACTCGATGACGCCGGTGGATTCGACGCTCATCCCGACCGGCGAGATCTCCCCGGTTGCTGGCACTCCGTTCGATTTTCGGACGCCGATGCCAATCGGCGCACGTATCGACCAGCGCCAGAACACGCAGATTCGCTACGGCGGTGGCTACGACCACAACTTCGTGGTCAACCGCGGGAATGCTGGCGCGGACGCGCTAGTTCACGCGGCGCACGTCGCCGAGCCGTCGACGGGGCGCACGCTGGACATCTTCACGACCGAGCCAGGGATCCAGTTCTATTCCGGGAACTTTCTCGACGGGACCATCACCGGCAAGGCGGGGCACATCTATAAGTACCGCTACGGACTAGCCCTCGAGACGCAGCATTATCCCGACTCGCCCAACCATCCAAACTTTCCCTCCACGATCTCGCGGCCTGGTCAGCAGTACAGGACGCGTACGGTCTTCGCGTTCGGAGCAGCGCGCTGATGCACGAGACGATGAAGCAGCACCCCTCACGTTTGGAGTCGAAGCGCTGATGAACGCGGTGATTAAACAGCCAACCTTCGCGTTTGGAGCCGCGCCATGATGTACGCAACGATAAAACCGCGCGTCGCTGCGTTAGCCTTGTTGTTCGGCGCGGCAGTGGACTGCGCCTCGCTCGGCGATCTGCGCGCACAACCTACGAGAATGCAGGTCGCGACGCGTGGACCAGCGCGCGCCGTCTGGACTAAAGAACGGGCGCGGGCGTGGGCCGATTCCACGGGATGGCTTGTCGGTAGCAACTTCATTCCCAGTACGGCAATCAACCAGCTCGAGATGTGGCAGGCCGCGACGTTCGATCCGCGCACGATCGACCGTGAACTCGGATTGGCAGAGTCGCTCGGCTTCAACACGATGCGCGTCTTCCTGCACAATCTCCTCTGGCAGCAGGATTCTCTCGGCTTCCTGGGTCGCATGGACCAGTTCCTCGTAATCGCCGACCGACACCATATTCGACCGATGTTCGTGCTCTTCGACGCGGTATGGGATCCGATGCCACATCTCGGTCCGCAGCGCGCACCGATCCCGCACGTGCACAACTCCGGCTGGGTGCAAAGCCCCGGTGCCGCAATTCTCGCGGACACCGCCAGCTTCGAACAGCTACGCGGCTACGTGCAGGGTGTCGTCGGACGCTTTGCGAAAGACCGTCGCGTTGTCGCGTGGGACGTGTTCAATGAGCCGGACAACACGAACCGTCCAGCGTATTTGGCGTATGAGCCGGTCGGCAAGGAAGCGCACTCGTTCATCCTGCTGCGCAAGGCATTCGTGTGGGCGCGAGAAATGAATCCCTCGCAGCCAGTCACGGCCGCGCCCTGGAGGGGCGACTGGATCGATGCGACGAGCCTCAAGCCCTTCACCGCGTACATGCTCGACAGCTCGGACGTCATAACCTTTCACAGCTATGACGACAGTGCGAATGTCGAGCGACTCGTGACGGCTCTCGAGCGCTACAGGCGGCCGATCATCTGCTCCGAGTACATGGCCCGCCCGCGACAAAGCACCTTCCATAAGATCCTGCCGATTTTCGCTCGGCGGCGTGTCGGCGCGTACAACTGGGGGCTCGCCGCGGGGAAGACGCAGACGATCTATCCCTGGGACTCCTGGAATCTGGAGTACACGGCCGAGCCGGCGGTATGGTTCCACGACGTCTTCAGGAGCGACGGAACGCCGTACGACGCGGCGGAAGTCGCGTTCATCCGTGGCGTCATGACGACGGGACGGAGGCGCTGATTACTCCGAACTTAGAACTAGGCTGCCCCAACTAAACTACGCTGCTGCCCGCTGCCCGCTCTTCGCCGTCCGCTCGGCGCTAAAGGCAGCCGGACAGTCCGATTCGCAATTCCGAGACAGAAAATGAGGTGCAAACCTCCAAGACTCGGACAAAGAACTGTCCCGCGTTCCTAGCGGAGAGCGGGAAGCATTCAGCGGGGAGCGGGCAGCAGCGTAGTTCAGTCGAACAAGGGGCCGCGTAAGCATCCCCAGCTCCGCATATTTCTTCATGGTACTTCGCAAATGGATTCTCAGCATTCTCGCGGTTTCGTTCGCGATCATCTGCATCTTCCTCGGCGCCTGGCAGATCCGGCGTCTCTGGGCCAGACAGAGAGCGAATGACGACCTGGCAGCGAGACGGCTCGCGCTCCAGGTCGAGCTCGACTCGCTGCCGCGCGATACCGCCGCTGCCCACTTCCGGAGAGTCCACCTCAGGGGGATGTACGACCACGATCACGAGATCATCTACACGCTGCGGGGTCGTAATGGATCGCCGGGCGTCAACATCCTGACGCCGCTCCTTCGGAACGGGAAGGACACTGCCGTGCTCGTCAACCGCGGCTGGGTCTATTCGGCCGATGGCACCACCATCGATCCCCAACCATGGAAAGAGGCCGACACACTCAACGGTCACGGCTTCGTGGAGACTTTTCCAACCCAGGGACCCTTCCCGCCGCCGAATCCCGTCCGGCCGAGGTCGTTCAGGCGTCTCGACCGCTCGGCGCTGGCGAAGGTTTTTCCGTATCCCATCGCAAACTATTACGTCATTCTCACGGACTCATCCACGTCACCGTCCGCTCCGCCACGCGTTGAACAGGCGCCGCTGGACGAGGGTCCGCACCGCATGTATGCCATCCAGTGGTTTTCATTTGCGGTGATCTCTATTATTGGACTAGTACTCTTCATCAGGCGCACATGAGCGACATATCGGTTGGAACCGCGAGCGAAAAGGAAGCACGTGACGTAGCGGAGCATGCCCGCGAGACCGAGTGGACGCACCCGAGCTTCGTGCGAGAGCTTTTTCTCGGGAGATTCCGTCTCGACCTGATTCACCCGCATCCGCCATCTGACGTCGCGGAAGAGGCGCGCGCCAAGCCGTTCATGGACAAGCTGCGCGCCTTCATGGAGCGGGTCGACTCCGAAGAGATCGATCGCACCGGCGAGCTCCCGGAGCCGCTTGTCCAGGAGCTGCGCGACATGGGCGCCTTCGGCATCAAGATCGGGAAGGAATACGGCGGGCTCGGTCTGTCGCAAATGAGTTACATCCGGGCGATCGAGATGGTGACGTCGAAAGATGGGTCGATTACGGCGCTTCTCTCCGCCCATCAATCAATCGGAGTTCCGCAGCCGCTCAAGCTGTTTGGCACGGAAGAACAGAAGCGCAAATACTTTCCGCGACTTGCGAAGGGCGCGATCTCCGCATTTGCACTGACAGAAGTCGATGCGGGATCCGATCCCGCCAACATGCGCTGCACGGCGACGCCAACCGAAGATGGAAAGCATTTCATAATCAATGGCGAAAAGCTCTGGTGCACGAATGGAACGAGGGCCGAGCTGTTCGTAGTGATGGCGCGGACACCCGAGAAGGTGATCAAGGGGAAGCCCGTCAAGCAGATCACGGCCTTCATTGTCGAGTCGTCGATGCCCGGCGTCGAAGTCGTGCATCGACTGCGCTTCATGGGACTCAAGGCTCTCGAGAATGGCCTCATCCGCTTCACCAACGTGAAGGTTCCTCGCGAGAACATGCTCTGGGAAGAAGGCAAAGGACTGAAGCTCGCGCTCGTCACGTTGAACACCGGCAGACTCACTATTCCAGCTGGTTGCGCCGGCGCGGGAAAGCAGATGGTCTCGATCACGCGCAAATGGGCCAACGAGCGGGTGCAATGGGGTCAGCCGATCGGCAAGCACGAAGCCGTCGCCCAGAAGCTCGCGCGCATGACAGCGTACACGTTCGCGATGGAATCGGTGGCTGAGCTGTCGGCAGCGCTCTATGAAAAGGGCGGCTACGACATCCGGCTCGAGGCAGCGATCGCGAAGCTGTTCAACACCGAAGCCGGCTGGAGAATCATCGACGACACCATGCAGATCCGGGGTGGACGCGGATACGAGACGGCGGAGTCACTCGCCCGTCGCGGAGAGCCGGCGATCCCCGTAGAGAGGGCGATGCGCGATTTCCGCATCAATCTCATCTTCGAGGGGTCGTCGGAGATCATGCGGCTGTTCATTGCCAGAGAGGCGGTCGATTACCACTTCAAGCTCGCGTTCGACATCGTGAGCCCCGAGTCGTCGTTCAAGGAAAAGCTCTCGGCCATGGCGAACGCGACACCGTTCTATCTGACCTGGTATCCGTCGCGCTGGCTGAACGCGTCGAGACTCAAGAGGTACGGCGAGTTCGGAAAGCTCGCGCACCACGTTCGATACATCGAGCGGACAACCCGCCATCTGGGGCGCTCCATCTTCCACGCGATGGTGCGCTTCGGTCCCAAGCTCGAGAGAAAGCAGATGGTGCTGTTCCGCGCGGTGGATATCGGGGCGGAGCTGTACGCGATGTCCGCGGCGTGCGCGAGGGCGCAGATGCTGTCGAAGCAGGGAAGGCCGGAAGCCGTGACGCTCGCGGATGCGTTCTGCATCGAAGCTCGCGACCGGATCAAGACTCATTTCGATCAGCTCTTCGGTCCCAACGATCCGGCGCTGTACAAGGTCGCGATGGAAGTCCTGCGTGGCGAGCACGCTTGGCTCGAGCAGGGAATCGTGTCGAGCGTCGCCCAGCCCGACAAAGCAAAGCGGCGCCCCACTGGTGGGGGCGCCGCTCCGGGCGCCACGAGCGCCACACTGACTTCCGACTCGACGACTGCGAAGGTGGGCGCTTAAGCAGCGCCCACCAACGCAGCGTTTCCTACGCGGTCGTCGTCGCCGCGACGGGTCTCGCAGTGAGGCCGATTGCGAGCATCGCGATGGCGAGCAGGCAGTGGAGCCAGATGTCCGGTCCACCGAGCGGAACGAGACCGAATCCTGTCGGCGCGACGAAGCCGAGGATCGTGAGCACGACGTAGATGTATCCGCCGATGGTGAAGAACTGCTTCGAGCCTCCCCAGCTCCGGGAAGCGGCGAGTGCCCACACTCCGAACAGCAGGTGCACCACGTTGTGCAGCAGGTTTACAGGGAAAATGCCGAGTGCTTTCGCGGCGAGCGCGGGATCGGTTGGCTGCATTGCCATGCCGCCCTGCGCGAAGAAGCCGGCGATTGCTACCAGGATGAAGACGACGCCGAAGACCCCCGCCAGCTTTTGAATCGTGGAATTCATGCTGTGCATCTCCTGTGGTTGGGTTGCGCGTCGCAAACCCGCCCCGCGCGCGCCACTAACGTAGGCGCGCCTGGGAGTTTGCGCCATAACGCGCTCGCGCCGTCTGTTTGCGCGCGCTACCGAGATTGTCGCGCGTGTCCGGGTGCTGAGCGTCTTGAGATTTTCGTGCGGTCGGGCGGTGAGGGTGTCCTCTGCGGGGCAGTGTCCTCGCACGCCCTCCCCGTCGAGATGTGTAGCGGCGGCGTCGCGGTCACGAGCGAAGATTGCGTGAGGCGCGCGCTCACTTTGGCGCACGTGTGGCGAGAACGGGGCG
>JBGQIT010000084.1:0-9019 GCA_041498575.1 Gemmatimonadaceae bacterium | reverse complement strand
GCCGTAGGTCTTCTCGACGTACTCCTCGAGTATCCTCAAAAACTCTGGAACGATCGTTTCACCTTTGAGAGTGACCATCAACTTGCCGTCGACGTATACAGGCGCCTTCGGGTCTTCGAAGGTTCCAGGCAGTGAGATGCCGATATTCGCGTGCTTCGACTCACCCGGCCCGTTAACGACGCACCCCATCACGGCGACCTTCATTTCTATCACGCCCGGATACTGTTCGCGCCACCTTGGCATCTGCTCCCGCATATAGGTCTGGATGTCTTCCGCCATGTGCTGGAAAAAGGTCGATGTGGTGCGGCCGCACCCGGGACACGCGGTGACCTGCGGATTGAAGCTCTGTAGCTCGAGCGACTGAAGGATTTGCTGTGCGACGTTTACCTCTTCGGTCCGATCTCCACCGGGGCGAGGAGTCAGGGACACGCGAATCGTGTCTCCAATTCCTGCCGACAGCAGAATCGACAACGCTGCCGTGCTTGCGATGATGCCCTTTGAGCCGAGTCCTGCCTCGGTGAGACCGAGATGCAAGGGGTAATCGCATCGGGCTGCGAGCTGGCGGTATACCTCCAAGAGATCCTGAACGCCTGACACCTTGGCAGAAATGATGATGCGGTCATGGCCGAGTCCCATCTCTTCGGCGATGAACGCCGAGCGTAGCGCGCTCTGGATCATCGCCTCGATGTAGACTTCCTTCGCGGCCTGCGGCTCGGCACTGCGCGCGTTGTCGTCCATGAGCGTCGTGAGAAGATCCTGATCGAGCGAGCCCCAGTTCACGCCGATCCTGACGGGCTTCTCGTTATCGAGCGCTATCTGGATGATCGTTCGAAAATTCTCGTCACGTCGCTTTCCGCCCACATTACCCGGATTGATTCGGTATTTGTCGAGGGTTTTTGCCGCCGCGGGGTACTTCACGAGGAGCAAATGACCGTTGTAGTGGAAGTCTCCGATTAGTGGAACAGAGACGCCCATATCAGCCAGTCTGCTCGCAATCTCTGGTAGCGCGCGTGCGGCGTCATCGTTGTTTACCGTCACTCGGACCAGCCGGCTTCCGGCCCTCGCCAATTCCGCCACCTGAAGCGCCGTACCCGAAGCGTCAGCCGTGTCGGTGTTGGTCATGGACTGCACGACGATGGGATGGGACGACCCAACGGGTACGCCACCCACGATGGCAGTAACGGTCTTTCTGCGCGCGATAGTGGTCAACGGTTCTTGCGTGTGTTGAATCTGAAAGCTAATTCCGTGGCCTGAGCGGTGCATGTGAACGACGGCACCTCTCCCTCCCTCGCAACTTACTGGAGCTCAGATGGCTGACACCCCCGAGGTGGCTGATACTGCTCCTGTATCGTCACCCCCAAAGAAAACGTACCGCAAGGCAGTGCTGATTCTCGTCTTGATGATCATTCTGATACCCGTCGTGATTTTTTCGCTCTGGACGTGGGTGACACTGGGCTACGTGTATTCCACGGGTGAGCGTGCGGGATACGTGCAGAAGCTTTCAAAGAAGGGTTGGCTCTGCAAGACCTGGGAAGGCGAGCTGGCAATGGTCAATCTCCCAGGGTCGGTGACCCCTCAGATCTTCAATTTTACCGTGCGCAGTGACTCGATCGCTTCGCTTCTGGAGCAGGATCTGGGAAAGCGTGTTTCGCTGACCTACGAACAGCATCGGGGGGTCCCGTCGGCGTGCTTTGGAGAGACGGAGTATTTCGTCTCAAACGTCCGTATTGTAGGGCCTTGAATCTTTCTATTGTCTGCTCAGCCGGTCCTTGCTATTTTTCCGCCAAGTCGGGCCAGGAGCACGGGTGAAGCCCTTGCTACGGGCTCAAGTCAATGCGGGGTTAGTGAGACCCGCGTATCAGATTGTCGAGGGTCGGGCGTGATTCCGCTCCCCAAGACACAATTTTCCAGGAGTAGGGAATGCGTACGACCGGCAAAGTGAAGTGGTTCAACGATGCGAAGGGCTTTGGATTCATCACACCTGACAACGGGCAGAAGGATTGCTTCGTTCACTACAGCGCAATCTCCGGCTCGGGGTTCAAGTCCCTTGCAGAAGGTGACGCCGTAGAGTTCGACATCGTCGAGGGTCAGAAGGGTCCAGCTGCCGAGAACGTGACGAAGGCTTCTTAAGCCGCGTCCGCTTCACTGGCACAATCTGGCGGGGCGTCTCAGTCGAGGCGCCCCGTTTTGTTCTTGTGTGGGCGACCTCTCTTCGGAATCGGCGCGATCTCGACGGCGTTTTCAAGGCGCTTGAGCAGGTCGGCCCGAAATGACGATAGGTCTAGCGTGAGCATCAGCCCTTGCGGCACGATGTACCGACCCTCGTTCTTCGCGAGATTCTCGGCTAAGGCGATCGCTTTTGTGGTTGGTAGTCCAAGCTGCCGCACCAGCAAGACCGTGAGCGCCAAACCAACCAAGCCCTCGATTGTAAGCCGACGAGACACTCCCTGGCGCTCCCGTGCAATGCCGGAAACACGATTATGAGACAGCACATTGTCGAGCCACTTGACGGACGTTCCGAGTGTAAGTGCAGCTGTGGCAACGGTATACGCTCGGGCCATTAAATAATCCTACTATTCAAGGATATTTAATCTATGGCCTTTCCACTTCCGTTGCAACGTGTCTCTCACGCTATATTGTCCCGCTTCCAATACTCACTCAACCAACGAATTCCGGCCCAGCCAGATGAAGCGACTTTCGACAATCATTACGGTTTTGGTTCTCGCTTCAGTTGCTCTCTCCACTCAAGCGGCTGGTCAGAAGACTTATGCTCTTGGAATCGGTGGAGGCGCGGCAATACCAGTCGGAAAATTGAGCGACACCCAGGTTACGGGATTCAACGGGATCATTGCTCTCGCGATAGGCGCTCCCGACTTGCCGATTGGCGTTCGATTCGATGGGATCTATAACAACTTTTCGCGCAAGGATGTCACTTCGCCCCAGGCCGGAGCGACCAACACCTACAGTTTCAGAATCGCCGGTGTGCTCGCCAACGCTGTCTACGCTTTTCCGGGAACCACCGTCAAGACCTATATCGTGGCGGGAGGAGGGTTGTACAACACGAAGTTCGACATTGCCGGCTCGAAGTCGGAGAATCATCGCGGACTGAATGTCGGAGCCGGACTTACATTCGGATTAGGGCCGATCGCGAGCTTCGTCGAGTCGAGATACCACTTCATCTCCCGCGAACCCACGAAAGGCGGAGTAATCCACTTCGTCCCGATTACATTCGGGTTGATGTTCTGAGTTTTGAGAGAAAGATGCGCATCATTGTGCGCATTCTTTCCTGAATTGTCGCTTCCTAGACTGCCCGAAGCACCAACTCGTTCCCGCGTGCCGCATCTGTTGCGGGCCGGAGAGCTTCACGCGCGGACCGAAGCTGTGCACTGAGGGCGGTCGGACCCGTACCGCCGGGAACATCGCGACGCGCTACCGAGCGCGCAGGGTCGAGCCAGTCAAGAACGTCGTCGCCGAATAGTGAATGCGCAGCCTTGAACGATGCGAGAGGCAGGCCATCGAGCTCGCAGCCTTCGCGCTCACTTTCGCGAATCAATGAGCCGATTGAGGAATGGGCCTCGCGGAAAGTGGCTCCCTTCTCCACCAGATAGTCGGCGAGATCGGTGGCCATCATGCTGCTTGACAGCGCAGCGCGCATTCGCTTGGCGTTGAAGCGAATCTCCTGCAGCGCGCCGGCTACAGCTGGCAGCACGAGCATAATCGTGTCGATAGCGTCGAACAATACGCGCTTGTCGTCCTGGAGGTCCTTGTTGTAGCCGCTGGGTAAGCCCTTGAGCGTCGCCAGGAGTGTCGTCAGGTCCCCAATGGCGCGCGCACCTGAACCACGAGCAAGCTCCAGCGCATCGGGATTGCGCTTCTGCGGCATCATGCTCGAGCCCGTCGTGAACGCGTCACCGAATTGCACGAATCCGAATTCGCTCGACCCGTAAATGATCAGGTCTTCGGCGAGTCGCGAAAGATGCGTGGCCGTCATCGCCACGGCGAACAACAACTCGGCCACGAAATCTCTGTCACCAACAGCGTCAATGCTGTTCTGCGACACGGTGCTGAAACCGAGACTACCCTGGAGAAGAACTCTCGAGATCGGGAACGCACATCCAGCGATTGCGCCCGAGCCAAGCGGTAACACCGCCGCAGCACGTGACGCCGAAGCAATCCGTGCTCGATCCCGCTCGAGCGGCCAGAAGTGCGACAACATCCAGTGTGCGGCGGCTACGGGTTGGGCGCGCTGAAGGTGTGTGTATGCCGGCATCAGCACGTCGTCAAGCATTACAGCGTGATCGAGAATTACCTGCTGAAGAATGCGGACCGCGGTATCGAGCTTCGCACACGCGTCTATCGACCAGAGGCGGGTCGCGGTTGCGACCTGATCATTCCGGCTACGGCCGGTGTGGAGTTTCGACGCTACTTCGCCCACTTCATCGTGAAGCATTCGGTCGATCAGCGTGTGCACATCTTCGTCCGATGGAAGCGGCTGAGCGCCAGCGGCGAGCTTCTGCCCAACTGCACCGAGCCCGCGCTCAATCTTCTTGCTCTCCTCGAGCGTCAGAACGCCGGCCACCCAAAGGGCCACTGCCCAAGCCTGCGATAGATTGATATCGAACGGCCAAAGGCGGTAATCCGTGCCTATGGAGCGGTTGAGTGCCTCCAGGGCAGCCGCAGTGGGGATCGAGAACCGTCCACCCCAAAGCTTGTGCGATGAGTGGTCCGACATGCTGATCTCCTTGCCGGTCAGGCCATGGCCAGTGTCGCGGGCTCCTGCTCTTTCGTCTCGCTCTGACGCTGGGCAGCCGCTGCCAACTCCTGATCCCGGATGGCGCGGACGCGCGCGGAAAGTCCGTACAGCCGTATGAACCCCGCAGCGTCACTCTGCTGGTAAACGTCGTCTTCGCCGAATGTAACAAAGCGCTCGTCGTAAAGAGCATAGTCACTTTCGCGACCCACCACCGTGGCGACGCCCTTGTAGAGTTTGAGTGTCACCGATCCGGTGACGCGTTCCTGGGTCACATTCACAAAAGCGTCGTACGCCTCACGCTCGGTCGTCCACCAGCGGCCTTCATATACGAGATCCGCGTAGCGTGGAGCAATGTTATCCTTGGCGGCAAGAGTCCGGCGGTCGAGCACAAGCTGCTCCAACTCGCTGTGAGCTGAATAGAGCAGAGTGCCGCCGGGGGTTTCGTACACGCCGCGTGACTTCATCCCGACGAGGCGATCCTCTACAAGATCGATACGTCCGACCCCGTGCCGTCCGCCAATCGTATTGAGAGCGACGACCAGGTCCACGGCATCCAGCTCCGTACCATTCACAGACATTGGAGTCCCATTGACGAACCCGATGGTGACTTCCTCAGGCTCGTCAGGAGCCTTCTCCGGCGCGGTCGTCAGCATAAAAAGGTCGGCTGGCGGTGGAGTCCCGGGTTGCTCGAGTACGCCACCCTCGTGAGAGATGTGCCAGATATTCCGGTCGCGGGAATAGATCTTGTCCCTCGTCGCGGTAACGGGAATCTTGCGCGACTCGGCGTAGGCAATCGCGTCCTCGCGGCTCCGAATGTCCCACTCGCGCCAGGGGGCGATGATCGGGAGGTCCGGCGCAAAAGCGGCGTAGGTCAGCTCGAAGCGAACCTGGTCGTTTCCTTTGCCGGTGCACCCGTGGGCAAGGGCATCTGCCCCCACCTGGCGCGCGATCTCAACCTGTCGGCGTGCGATAAGAGGACGTCCCATCGAGGTGCCGAGGAGGTACTTCCGACCGTAGATAGCGCCAGCGCGGAGGGTGGGCCACACGAACTGTTCCACGAATTCCTGGCGCAGATCTTCGACGTAGCACTCGTCGGCACCCGATGCGATCGCTTTCGCCCGCACTCCCTCCAGCTCATTGCCCTGGCCGATATCCGCGGCGATGCAAATGACGCGAGCGCCATAGCGCTCTTTAAGCCAGGGGACGATGATGGATGTATCGAGCCCACCGGAGTAGGCAAGGGCAATCGTACGGATCACGGGCGCCTCAGTCAATAAGTATACAGAATGACTGAATATTTAATCGGTCTGGCCAGCCCAGTCAAGACTTTACCCTGGCTCTCCGGCGAGGGCTTTAAGGCGCCGGAGAACGCGCTCACGGGCCGCAACGGAGCGGCAGATGATCAGGATTGTGTCGTCGCCCCCGACGGTGCCAAGGACATCGGACCACCCCTCGCCGTCGAGAGCGGCGGCGATTGGCTGTGCCCCTCCAGGAACCGTGCGAAGTACCAGCATCTCGCTCACACCGTCGATCCGGAGGAAGAGCTGCGGCAGTAATGTATCGAGCGCGGCCCTGCTCTCCTCTATGCTACCGTCGGTAATCGCGTATCTGGCGCCTTCGGGAGTCGGGACCCGGGCTAGCCGCAATTCCCGAAGATCGCGAGAGAGGGTTGCCTGGGTCACGTCCCAGCCGCGCTGGAGAAGCAGCTTGCGGAGATCCTCCTGGCTGCTCACGACTCGAGAGTCTACGATCTCGAGGATCGTGTCGTGTCGTTCGCGCTTGTTGGCCACGGAACTGAGTTTAGCACGGCCGACAGGATTGCGCGAGCAGACGGGCCGGATCATTGACGGGCAGGGAGTGTAATGTTATGCATTCTTTATGCATAAAGTTCCGGTTGGAGTCCTCGGTGCGAGTGGGTACGCGGGTCGGGAGCTGTGCGGGCTGATCGCGCGGCACCCCAGGCTCGAGCTCGCCTTTGCGTCCGCCAACGAGCAACGGGGGCAACGCGCTCGCATCGGAGCTACTGAAGTGACTCTTGTCGCGACAGAAGACGCGCCGTTGAATAAAGCGGAGGTCGTCTTCACAGCGCTTCCGCATGGCGCATCGGCCAAATGGGTCGGAAATGCACGCGCCAGCGGAGCACGTGTCGTGGATCTCTCGTCCGATTTCCGGCCGGGGACAAACGCGGCAACTAATCAGACTGAAGCGCCTTACGGGCTCACCGAACTCATGCGCGCGAAAATTCCGGGGGCGGAGATTGTGGCGAACCCAGGATGCTACCCGACCGCCATTCTGCTCGCCATTGCTCCACTGCTCAAGGAAGGTTGGGTGGTGCCGGGCGCTACCATAAACGTGTCCGCCGCCAGTGGTGTTACAGGTGCCGGCTATTCGGCTCGCCCCGATCTATTGTTCGCCGAAGTTGCCGAGGACTTCCGCGCGTACGCGGTGGGGAATGAGCACAGACATATCGCCGAAATGCAGGCGGTGACCAAGGAGCTCGGTGGCCGCGACAACGACATACTGTTCACACCCCATCTGCTTCCGGTCGCTCGGGGAATTCTCGCGACGATCACTATTCCGGTGAACGAGTACGCGAACGATCCATCCGAGCTCTGGCGGGATTGTTATCGCGGGGAACCATTCATCGAGATCGCGGACCAGCCACCGTCGCTCAAGGACGTTGTGCGCCGGAACGTCGTGCGTCTGAGCGTTGCCAGGGCGGCCAACGTGCGCCAGCCCACGCTCATCATCATTTCGGCAATCGACAACCTGGTAAAGGGAGCCGCGGGGCAGGCGCTTCAGAACGCGAATGTTCTGCTGGGCCTGAGCGAGCAGGCGGGGTTACCGGCATGATGCGTGTCGTGAAAATTGGCGGACGGGCACAAAGCGATCCTTTCTTGGCAACAACGCTTCGCGAGGCGTGGGATACCGAGCCTGGTGAGCTTTGCGTGGTCCACGGCGGTGGTGACGAGATGTCCGCAATGCAGCGTGCGCTGGGAAGGGAAGCGGCATTCGTCGGTGGACGCCGTGTTACCTCGGAGGGAGATCTCGAGCTTCTGCGCATGGTGCTATCAGGCGTCGTCAACAAGCGACTCGTGAACGCGCTGGTCGCTGCCGGTCTGCCGGCGGTGGGGATATCGGGAGAAGATGGTGCTCTGATTGGAGCGGAACTGATCGACGCGGTGTCTCTCGGATTCGCGGGTCAGCCCGTCCTGGTAAAGGCGGGCCTCCTTCGGACTCTACTGAAAGCACGGTACTTACCTGTGATTTCTCCGGTTGGATACAATGCGAGCAGCCCGAAAGGTGGTCCGCTCAACATCAATGGCGACGATGCCGCTGCCGCTATCGCCGTCGCGCTCGAGGCCGAGGAGCTGCTGCTGATCGCCGATGTCGAAGGTGTTCACGATCGCGAGGGCGAAGTCATTTCGAATCTGAGCATTGAAACCGCCCGCGAGCTGACAGCAAACGGCATTGCTGTCGGCGGCATGGCGGCCAAGCTCGAGTCGGCTCAGGCCGCACTCATTGCGGGGGTTGCTCGCGTAAGAATCTGTGACCTTGCCGGCCTCGGCGATGGCGAGCGCGGTACCTTCATTACCCATTCTCAGAGCGTTGTCTTATGAGCGCAATCACGTTGGAAGAGGAAGTCGTGACCATGTCGTCTTCGGAAGCGTCTCCGCTGCTTGCAACCTACAAACGCGCACCGATGCAGCTGGTGATGGGAGATGGCGTGGAGCTCATCGACTCCGATGGCAAGCGCTACCTCGATTTTGCAAGCGGGATCGCGGTGAATGCGCTCGGTTACGGGGATGCGGGAATCGCGCAGGTGATCAGTGAGGCGCTGAGCACGGGTCTGATCCACACATCCAACCTCTATCGAACCACGCCCGGTGAGCAGCTCGCCGCCAAGCTGGTTGAGCGGTCATTCGCGTCGAAGGTGTTCTTCTGTAATTCAGGGGCGGAGGCAAACGAAGGCGCGTTCAAGTTCGCGAGGCGGTGGGCTCGGAAGACGGGGAGCGATGCCAAAGTCGAGATCATCGCCCTACGTGGAAGCTTTCACGGCAGGCTCTTCGCGTCTCTCGCCGCCACCGATCGTCCCTCTTATCGTGCACCGTTTCGCCCACTTGCCGGCGGGGTCTCGATCTGCGAGCGCGACCTTCGTGATCTCGATACCGTCCTCGATGGAGAGACGGTTGCCGCGCTGATCGTCGAGCCGATCCAGGGCGAGGGAGGAGTGCGTGTACTCGATTCCGATTTTCTCCGCCGCCT
>JBGQIT010000083.1:0-9116 GCA_041498575.1 Gemmatimonadaceae bacterium | reverse complement strand
CGCCCGGAACGAAGTCGTTGATCTCCGCGGCGTTGTGACTGCGGAACTCCGAAGGATCGAAGCGGGTCAGCGACCGAACCGCGGAGCGCTGCCGCTCGAGTCCGGACCAGAAAGGATCACGGCTGGTTCCGATCGGAGTGATCGGGCCGATGCCGGTTATGACAACTCTGCGTCTGTTCACCTGTCTCCTCTATTCACCAATCGATTCATTGTTTTTCACTTCGCGTTCGGCAACATCCGCCAATCCCGCCAGCGTGCGGGATGCGATTCCGTGCACGAATATCGGACCGATCCCGTATATAGCTGACCACATTCCAACCACTGGTATTCCCGGCCCATCCCAAACGTGCAGGATGCGTACGTGCGTGCCGCCCGGCGCGGGGCTGAAGGTCCACTCTACGTCCATCCCCTTGGTTATACCCCCGACGTGCCGAAAGCGGATCGACGGAGCTGCCCTGTTCACCGACATCTCCGAGAGCCACCACGTCCGCCAATTGAGCTGCAGCGGCCCCTTCGACGTGTCGACGATATGAAACGGGCGATAGGCGGACATCTCCACCAGCCCGCCACCGTCTCGACGTCTCTCTCGAAATCGCACGTACCTGTAGTGGGAGAGATGTGCCGGCCAATTGTCTACCTTGCTCGCTATTTCAAATATCGTTCCGACCGAGGCGCGAACGAGTCGCTCGTCCACCGTCTCCATCGGGCGTCCGAGCGGCATCGGGCCGAGATCGAATGGACGGGCGAGATCTGCGGTCATCGATGCACTGGCGCCCAGCTCGTCGTCACCCGGAATCCACGGCGGCGATGAGCTACCGGTCTCCGCGCAATCGCCTCGTACACTGTATCCGCCAGCTCAGTGGGTGTGAAACCCCGCAACACGGAGACGACGCCATCGTGTCGGCTAACGGCATGAAATCGCAGGGGAAACGAGACGAGCCACAGTCCCGCCGCCGCGATCCAGCTCCGTCTCAGGTCGCTAACGATCACGCGCACCCGCGCGACGCGATCCATCTCCCGCAGCAGCTCCGTCGCCTGTCTGCCCGCGAAGTGATGCAGCACTTGCGAGCACATCACGATGTCGATGCTGTTGTCCGCAAACGGGAGACGCAGCGCGTCGGCGCATACGGCAAAATCGATCGAGCATTGACTGGCGGACGCGAGCTCGATCGCGGAATCGAGGCCGATCGTGGTCAGCTCGATGCCGTTTCGGCGAGCCTCTTCTCTGGCTCGGCACGGAATGTCGCCGAGGCCGGTTCCCACATCGAGCAGCGTCGCATCGCGGGGAACCATCTTCAGTGCTTCCCTGACCTCGCCCAGCGCCGAGCTGATTCCGCCGAATAGAGCGTTGGCGCGCGCCACGTCGGCGAGCGAGCGCTTGACTATTCCCGGATCGACATCCGGCAAGTCGAGTATCTCGACGCCTCGCTTTCGCCGCGGTGTCAGCATGTCACGCACCTAGTGCTCCAGCTGTGCGTAGCCGCCGCGGTAATAGAGGAGCGGCGCTCCGCTCTCGACGCGTGTTGCTTCCACCTCGCCGAGGATGATTGTGTGGTCACCCCCATCGTACAGCGTGAACCGGCGGCATTCGATCACGCCGAGGATGTCGTCGAGAATCGCATATCCGCTCGCTGACCTGGTGAAGCCGATACCCTCGAACCTGTCGATATCGATGATCGAAAAGCGGCGAGCGATCTGCTCCTGTTTGGCGGACAGTATGTTGACGGCGAATCCAGGCGCGGTAGTGAGCGCATCGTACACCGAAGCGTTTTTCTCGATGCACACGAGGACTAGCGGCGGCTCCAGGCTCACCGAGCAGAATGCGCTCACGGTCATACCCTGGTCGGCGCCATCCGCGCCCCTCGTCGTCACGACCGTCACTCCGGAAGGGAATCTGCCGAGCACCGCGCGAAACTCGTCTGGGTTGACGCTCAAGTTTTGAATGCCGGAGAAATGAAGAGACTGAAAAGAAAGCGCGGCCTCAGCACGACCCGCGGGGGAATGAAATCTCCCGCCACGCCGACCAACAGGTCCGCCATGTCCTTGTGCCGCGAAAGAACTTTGGCCGCGTTGTTCATGAAATATGGATAGGCGATGGCCATGCCGACGATTCGCTCGAGTTTCCATTTCCCGCCGAACTGCCGTTTGCGGGCGCTGTCGTATCCGGAAAGAATCCGGCTCTCTTCCTTCGCGCCACGGCCCAGCGCTTCCACCAGAAAGGGCGCGAGAAGCTCTCCTCCGCGAAGCGCCGCATAAATGCCTTCGCCGGTGAAGGGATCGAAGAAATCCGCGGCGTCGCCCACCAGCGCCGCTCCCGGAGACCATGCGCGGCGCGAGTTGGTCGCGAACGGGCCAGTCGTACGAATCGGCGTGATTCTCTCCGCGCCCACGAATCGCTCGGCGAGGTGCGGTCGCGAGGCGATCCACCGCTCGAAGAATTCAGTCTTGTCGTCGCCGATCTCACGCGCGCGCGACATTGGCACGACGACCGCGACGTTCATTTTCCCGTCACCGACGTCGACTATTCCGAAATAGCCGTCGTAATCCACGTGCATCTCGCCCATGTCGGTGACACCCTGCACCTTCTCATAGTGGGCGACGAGAGCAATGCGGCGTGGCCAGATACGACTTGTTTTTACGAGCCCGAGCCGGCGCCCGATGACAGAGCGCAGACCATCGGCTCCGACCACATAACGCGCCCGTAGTGTCCGCGACTGTCCATCGGGCGCGAGAGCGATTACACCACTCACGCGCGCCGATCCATTCCGCGCAACATCCGTCACCCGCATGGATTCCTCGACACGCGCTCCGGCGGTGCGCGCGCCTCGCAGCACGATGTCGTCGAGGATCGTCCTGCGGATGGCGAGGCCCTTGTCACGGAATCCGTGGAAGCCGTGATTAGCCGCGAATTCCCCGTTGGCGATCTGGCCGTTCGGGGCACGGATGCTCATCCCCGCCAGATGCGCCGGATTGCTTCTCTCGATTTCATCGAGGACGCGCATGTCCGACAGGATTCTGGACGCCTGCGGACTAAGATATTCCGCGCAGATCTTGTCGCGCGGAAACTTCGCCCGATCGAGCACGAGGACATCCACTCCTTCCTGCGCGAGCGCCCACGCCGTGGCGGCGCCGGCGGGTCCGCCACCGACTACTATGACTTCCGCGTCGAGGTGCTGGCCCACGCTATCCGATCGCGCGCGCGACGCGCTGGAACAATCCCATGTATTGCCAGTGTGGCCGCGGCAGGCGAAGAATGGACGCCGCGCGCGTAAGGTATGGAAGCACCACCGATCTGGAGTCAGCCGAGAACATGAATCGGGGGTGGTCTGCTGCGAACCGCCTGAGCCGCGCGACTGTGGTGTCGAACTGCAGCTCGCTCGAAAAGTAAAACGCCGGATCGAGCAGGGTGCTGTTGGCCGGCACTACGCCCTCGGCGATCGCGATGCGGTGCAACGTCGTGCCAGGGTAAATGCGCAGACCGACCGTGAGATAAACCGCATCGCCCCTCTCCAGCCGCCACTTCGCAAAGGCGAGAGTCTCTTCGACCGTCTGGCGCGTCTCACCCGGTCCGCCCACCAGAAAGATCCAGAGCGTCTTGATGCCGTGCTTCTCGACCCGCTCCGCGACTTCGCGCACTTTGGCGACGTTGAACCCCTTCTCGAGCCTTTCGAGAACAGGATCGCTGGCGCTCTCGGCGGTTATGCCAAGGGAGCGAAAACCGGCGGCCTTCATCGCGCCCAGCAGCTCGGATGACGCTGTGGCAGGAGTGAAGTTCGTGGTGTCGAGCTGAACGCCGAGCTTCCGGCGGGTAATCGCCTCGCAAACCTGCAGCGCATGCCCGGGCGGGGAATTGAATGTGGAGTCGACGAAGTCGAAATGACGAACACCTGCTCTCACTTTCAGCTCTTCGATCTCGTCGGCGACGAGCTCCGGATCGCGCGTGCGATATCCCCACCCCTCGACGTTCCGGTAAGTGCAATAGACGCATTTGTACACGCACCCGCGCTTTGTCTGGATCGGAATCGTCGCGCCGTGCCGCTGGTAGCGCGCGAGGTCTATCCAGCGATGCAGCGCGGGCCGAGGAAGTGAGTCGAGATCAGCGTCTTCGCCGGGAGGAGTGAACACGACTCTGCCGTCCCGGTCGCGGACGAGCCCGGGCATCGTCTCGATCGGCGCTCCTGAGCAGAGGGCATCGACCAAGGCAACGCTCGCCCGTTCGCCATCGCCGGCGACAGCATAGTCGACGCCCAGATCCCGAAACAGCGCTTCAGGAGCTACTCCGAACGCCGCGCCTCCGGCGATGACTTTCGCCGCGGGCGCGGCCGCCCGCAGCGCGAGCAACACGTCGCGCGCTTCCGGAGTGTAGTGCCGAAGGGCGATCGCATCGCTATTGTCGATGTTTCGAACAGAGACGCCGATGACATCCGGCCGGAAAGCGCGAGCTGCGGCGCGAGCGCTCGCCACCGGGTCCTTCACAAAGCAGAGGTCGAGGAATCGCACGCGATGCCCGGCGGCGTCGAGCGCCGACGCAACGCACGCCAGCCCGTTGGGCACGACGGGATACGGTTGCCGCTCGCGATTAGTGCTCACGAGCAGCACACGCGCTCCACTATCGGGGGTCATTTCAGCCTTGATCTCATCAATACCTGGCGAGTGCTTGTGCACTCAAGACAGAAGTAAAGCTACCAGCGCTCCCACTCCGGAGCAGGCGGCATTTACCGCATCGTTGTCGAATCCCGCCAGACCGCCCGCATGCCGCGTCGGCGTGCCGCAGCTGTGTACGAGCCGCTCCGTGGCGGTCGCGCATGGCTCGCACCAGCGGCGCGATTGGAGCGTTGCTCCCAGGAGTGAATCTGCCAGAGCGCCCGCCACTCCACCCAGTGCCACGGCGGCGGACGCAACCGGCCAGTTGGCTAGCAACGCTACAGCGCCGATGAACAGCGCACCGCCAACCCCTGCCGCGGTGCCGACCGGCGTGATGCCTCCCGAGGTCCCTGGTGCAACCCTCCTGCCCGAGATTATCGAAATTGGATCGCCCCCCACGAGCGTTCCGACTTCGGTTGCCCACGTGTCGGCGGTAGATGCGGCGAGGGCGCCGGCTCCCATTGCATACCAGATGGGTGAGGGGGCGAGGAGAGACCCGAGCGCCGCCAGCGCGAACACGCCGCCGTTCGCGAGCACCTGACGGGCATCTCGCTCGTCGCCTTTCTCGACTATCGAGCCTACTCGCTCGGCTTTTTTCCGCTCACCGAGCCTGGAAAGGGCGCTAGCCGAGACGAACAGCGACAAGAGCAGCACACCCCAGCTCCATCCGGCCGCGATTGAGATCGTTCCAATCGCTGAACCAGCGATCGCTCCGCTCGTCGCCAGCGTGCGCGTACCAAGCGCCGCGAGCGCAACGAATGCGGAAAGCACGGCGCCAATCAGCGTGCGAGCAAGCACCTCAGTCAGCTGTTACGACCCCTTTCCTGATTTTGAGCCAGCGGCGACTTCAGGGTTTCCTGCTTGAAGGCGATTCGAGCGGCGGTTAGCTTGCGCTCTCCGCCTACCAACTAAATGCCCGGCACTGTAAACGCCATAATCCCGCTCAGTCTCCTCGAAGCAGTGCGCTCAGTCGACATTCCGGAAGGAGACGACATCGACGTCGAATATGTGCAGGAGCATCGCAACAAGCGACTCGGCCTGAGCGACACGGTGATCGCGCAGATACGGCGCTACAAGGAGGCGCTCAAGCGCAATCAGTCGATCGCGATCGACGAAGCCAGCGGCATCGCCAAGCTGATCGGGCGGAGGCCTGACGCGGAAGGGATCTTCACTCGCGCCGGTGGCATCCTGGCCAATCGCATGTATCAGATGATCTCCGCCACCAGGCGACAGATCATCCACCTGCTGCCGGGATTTCTCGCGCGACCGCTCGCGTACCGCCAGGTGAAGAAGGCGGGGAACAAGTACCTCGGGGCCTCGGTGCGGCGAGTTGGCTCGTCGATCGTGGTCGGCATCAAGGAATCGGTGACGTTCCAGTCGGCGCCGAAGGGCATTGGATGTCTCTACTACGAGTCCGCGCTGCGCGAGATGCTGAGGCTGCTCGTGAATGGCGGCGGGATGATCGATCACGTGCACTGCCGCGAGCGGGGCGAGGACAGCTGCGAGTGGCGCGCGGAATGGCGCGCGGTGAAAACCTCCCAGTAGACGCTCGCGGTGCTGCAGCCTGAATCTCTTCCCGCGCTGCAGTCCGCGCTCGATCGAGCCGGACTCGATGGCTGGCTCCTCTACGATTTTCATGGCCTGAATCCCGTGGCGGTGGGCATGCTCGAGCTGCCGGGCATGACAACGCGGAGGTTTTTCGTCTACATCCCGCGATCGGGGCCACCAGTCGCGATCACGCACGCGATCGAGCAGGGGCCGTGGGGCGGATGGCCCGCCAAATGGCGGAAGGAGAAGTACAGCAGCTGGCGTCTGCTCGAATCGCTGCTCGGCGAGCTGGTGAAGGGTAAGCGAGTCGCGATGGAATACTCGCCGGGTGACGCCGTTCCGTACCTCGACCGCGTTCCCGCCGGAGTGCTCGAGATGGTGCGGAACGCCGGCGCGACGGTCGTTTCATCCGCCGATCTCGTCTCCAGGTTCTACGCGGTATGGAGCGATGAGCAACGTGCCTCCCATGAACGGGCGGCGCGCGCCGTGGCGACGATCGGGCAGCAGGCGATTCGCCTTGCGGGTAGCCGCGCCGACAGCGCGTCACCGCTCACCGAATACGCCCTCCAGAGCTGGATCAAGGAGAGATTCGAGGCCGGGGGGCTGGAGACCGATCACGGTCCGATCGTCGCGATCGGTCCGAACGCCGCGAATCCCCATTACGAACCGGTTGCCGAGAAATCCGCCACGATCAATCGCGGCGACATCCTGTTGGTGGATCTGTGGGCGCGCGAGAAGAACGGAGTCTTCGCCGATCAGACATGGATGGGATCACTCGGCCCGCCGAGCGAACGCGACAAGACCATCTGGCTCGCCGTGAGGGACGGGCGCGACGCGGCGATCTCGCTGCTCCAGCAGAGAATCAGCGCGCAAGAGCCAGTGCGTGGTGGCGAGGTTGATGACGCCGCCCGCGAGGTAATCACCAGGCGCGGCTACGGCGAATTCTTCATTCACCGTACTGGTCACTCGATCGACCCGCGTGACTTGCACGGCTCCGGGCCGCACATCGACAACCTCGAAACCCGGGAGGAGCGTGCTCTCATTCCGGGGGTCGGCTTCTCGATCGAGCCGGGCATCTATCTCGCCGGAGATGTCGGAATGCGCAGCGAGGTCAACGGCTTTATCGGCGCAGACAAGGTTCTCATCACGCCCTCCGACTATCAGAAAGAGCTACTGGTGGTCTAGTTGCCGATGAAGGTCCACACGGCCGGATCCTCGAGTCCGAGCCGCCATAGTGCAAAAGTAGTCACGCCAAGTTCTCTCGCTTCGCGGACGAGTGTCTCGAGGAGCACGTGGTCGCTCACCCAGATCTCCCAGCCTTCGGGCGAGACCGCGTGCAGCGTGCCAGATGCGTGGTCGCGCGTGAGGGGCGTGTTGGTCATCGTCGTAAGTCGTCGCGCGTCGTCGTAGCTGATGATCTCCGTTTCGGCACTCCTGCGCCACCGATAGCCGTAGAGGGGAAATGCCGCGACGATCCTCGCCGCTCCGACTTCCGCCACCCGCGTGCCGAGATTGCGTGTGACCCATTCGACAGCGGCAATCGGTCCAGGTGGCGAGGTGCTCCAGTGCTGGTCGTAGAGCACCGGCATGATGAGATCCGCGGACTGCAGCAGTAGCGCGGCCGGATAGGCGGCTGTGTCGCCCGCTGGAACCGCGATGACGACCGTGGTGACGCCGTGGGCCCGTACGGAATCGGCCACGGCTTTCGTGACGGTAAGCAATCGATCGAGATCCCGCGGTGTCATCCCCTCGAAGTCGATCACCACGCCATGGTAACCGCCTGAGTCGACGAGAGACGCGATGGCCCCCGCCGTCATTGCCGACACCTGCTCGTTGTCCCCCAGTCCACGGATTATCTCAGGATGAAAACGGCTCCCGAAATACGTCGTGATCAGCGCCATCGCGCGCGGCGCTACGACCGGCTGCTTCCCCATGCTGTCCGGATACGCCTGTACGGGGCGAAAACTCGTTGTATCGAGAGCAATCCAGCCGGTGATGACTCGCGCGAGGCTCGGGCCGTGCTCCTCGACGGATGCATCGCTACGCGGGTCCCATGGCCCGGTGAAGCCCCAGTACGCCGGCTGCACACGCGGCTGCGAAGGAAGATTCGCGCAAGCGGTGATGAAGAGCGCGAGCGCAACATGGCGCCATTCAAACGCGTTCGAGCGTGCGATGCTCCTAAGATTCAGGCGCACTGCAAACGCGTTTGGGAAGCTCCTTGTGTCGAAGCGGTCGACGCGACAAACTCCGGCCCCATGAAACATCTCTCAACCTACTTTGCGGTTGTCGCGCTCGCACCAGCGGTGCTCGGAGCGCAGGGGACCGCCGATCTCGTCCTCACCAATGGACGGATCTACACCGTCGACAATGCGCGGCCCGCGGCCTCCGCACTCGCGGTCCGCGGCGGACGCGTTCTCTTCGTCGGATCCGATGGCGAGGCAAAGGCGCTTGCCGGTCCGTCCACCCAGGTCATCGATCTGAACGGCGCCACAGTGGTTCCGGGAATCGTGGACGCCCACGCCCACCTGCTCGGGCTCGGGAATATGCTGCAGCGCGTAAATCTCGCGGGATCGACATCGTATGACGAAGTGATCGCTCGCGTCAAAGCGTGGGCAAAGGTTGTACGTCCGGGCGAATGGATCCAGGGCAGGGGATGGGACCAGAACCGGTGGTCCACCAAAGAGTTTCCTACGTACGAGGTACTCTCTCGCGCTTTCCCGAACAATCCGGTCGTGCTCGGGCGCATCGACGGGCACGCTCTCCTCGCGAACGCGAGGGCAATGGAGCTGGCGCACGTCACCGCGGCGACTGCAGATCCCTCGGGTGGGAGAGTCGTAAGGCTTCCGACGGGCGCGCCATCGGGCGTGTTCGTCGACAACGCAATGAGCCTGATCAATCGCGCAATTCCCGCCGCGACGCGTGCT
>JBGQIT010000082.1:0-9259 GCA_041498575.1 Gemmatimonadaceae bacterium | reverse complement strand
CGCCGCGATGCAGAGGACCTTTGCGGGAATCCCGGAACATCCGACCGCACGGTAGGTGACGAGTAGGGGAACTGCAACGTATGACTACCGGCCGAGGGCGGTCGGCGGGTCGGCTGATGGCTCCGAGCTAAAACAGAACCGCCTCTAGACGCAGCCCGTAGCCTATCCATAGCCGACCCGCCCACAGCGCCTGGCCGGTAGTCATAAGTAAGTGATTCTGAACGTCAACGATCATGACTGAAGCGTTGCTCTCAGAGGATGCGACCGTTGTACTCTAGAATCCCACCCGCGCGCGCAGCGAGAACGTGTACCACTTGTACTCGCTGCCCGTCTGCCCCGGACCGGCTACGTTCGCCCAGCCTCCAGCAGCACTAACTTCGCGAGCCGGATCGAAGCGGTATCCCAGCGACATCGCAGCACGCTCGGCCAGACGCGACCCCGCGCTGGAGCCAAAGAATTCAATGCTCTGGCGGCCCAGCCCTACGTCTGCGTCCGCATTCCAGCCCAGTTGGCCGCCGATGCGTCCGCGACCGCTCGCTTCCGCGAGTGTGTATCGCCGCGGCGCGAAGTAGCCGTCCGCGGATGTCGTGTCGTAGCCGAATTGGCGCCCGCCGACAGCGAGACTCCAATTCCGGCTGTGGGTCCACCGGAGCGTGGACGAGAACGCGTTTCGCGCGTTCTCACGTGTGCCTCCGGTCATTCGCGCGTGACTTGCCGCGCCGGAGAGCGTGAACCGCGACGGCAGGGCGAGCGTGGCTTCACCAGCAACATCCGAGCTTACAACACCGTTGGCGATTAGCAGCGCCGTCTCGTCGAAGGGCGCTCGGGAGCCGCTAAGTCCAACCGTGAGCGCGCGTCCAATGTTTCCGGTAAGACGGAGCGCGCCGCTGCCGATCGTCCGCTCGGGAGCCGTCGATGGAATCAACGTGGATGAATGTCTGGTGACTCCACCATCGGCGCGAAGCTGCCATGAGCTCGTGCCAGGTTGCCACCGTGCGAAGAGATTGACAGCGTCCGAGCGCGAATCGATCGCCGCGAAATTCGCGCTGCGTTCCGTGTACCTGCCTCCGATTGCGCCGTTCCACCATGCGCGGGCCAGGTAATCCACCGAGACCACCGTCGCGCGATTGTTGTCGCTGTCATTGATGCTGACTGCGGCTATCGTCGCACTCGGCCGCAGATCGGCCTGCACCCATCGAAGTAATGTGCGCGCATCGCCGTAGGCCGGATTTGCCCGTAGGGCAAGCTGCAGCGCCGACTCAGCGTCAGTCTGGCGGCCCTGCCAGGAGAGAACCTGCGCGAGCCCAGTTAGTGCTTCGGGATCTTGAGGGTCGGTTACCAGAACCTGTCGCCACGTCTGCTCGCTCCGATCCAGCTCGCCTCGCCACCCGATCACCCGCGCCAGTCCCTTTTTCGCGGCGGCGTTGCCAGTTTTGGCCAGCTGCGCATAGATGGCCTCGGCCTCGTCAAACTGGCCGTTCCAGGCGAGTGCACGCGCGTACTCGATCGATGCCGCGCGGTCGTTTGGATGATCACTGAGCCACCCCTTGTAGCTAGCGAGCGCCTCGCCCAACCGACCGGACCACGCGAGGGTTTGTGCGCGGCCGATCACGGCGTCCCGGGAGCGCTGATTGCTGGCGATCAGCGAGTCATAGGTCGCGATCGCTGAAGTGTAATGTCCCTGCCACGCCAAAGTGCGGGCCAGTGCGAGACGTCCTTCGGCGTCGCGCGGCTCGAGAACTATGTATCGACGATACAGGGCTATTGCTTCGTCGAGGCGGCCGTCCCACGAGCGGAGAGTCGCGAGCCGGAAAACCGCGATAGAGGCCGGTGAAGGATCTTGTGCGACGATCGCCTCGAACTGTGCACCCGCTGCTGGATAATCGCCGGCGTCATATGCGCTTTGCGCGCGTGCGACCGCGTCTTTTTGCAGTGCGGGGCGCGCTACCTCACTGGAGCGGATTGGGACGCGGCTATTGGCGGCCGTATGCCTGGTGGCTGTGGCGCAACCCGCCACCAGGGTGAGACTCGCGAGCGTCAACGAGGCGCGGCGAAGATCGAGGAATGAGCGCATGAATGCCTTAGCTACAGATGTGGGTCGAAAGGGGGTCCTGATTCCGGGTTTTTCTAGGTAATCCCCCGTATGAAGGACGACGATAACGCCGTTCAATAACGACCCAGCAAGGCTCCTTTTCTACTCGATTAGAGCACGCTCCAGAAATCGCGTCCGATGTCGACCGAGAACGTCCATCGCCCGTCGCGGAGGCCTCTGGCAACGTCGAGCCGCAACACGTCAAAAACGGTAAGGGCGCCGAGTCCGACCGATGGATACCAGCCTTGCCGGGGCGCCTTGAACGGGGCGGAGCGGTCGATCCACACAGCGGTCGCGAAAGGCGCGAGGGTGACAGTCCCGGGCGCCCGGCCAAATCTTCCCAGCGGGATCGGGAAGAAGGGCGCGAGGAAGCGATACTCGATCCGCTGGCTAACCCCTCCCCGTCCCACGAATTCGTGAAAATCGTAGCCGGGACCGGTGGTCGGACCGCCAAGGTAGACAAGGTGCTGCGAGGGAATGGTATCGTTGCTGAAGACACCTGCGGCAATTGTGTGGAAGAGGAGCCTGCTCGAGCCGAAGGGCTTCTGCAGATCGAGCCCGAACGAGGGTCGCAGGAACTCGCCCCGTGATGAACTACGGGGGGTCTCACTCCTGATCGCGCTCGCTGACAGGTGCGCCCCAAGCTCGTAACCGCCAAAGGTCAGGCTCGCGCCTCTGTCCAATCCCAACGTCAGGCGACTCTCGTGCAGCGAAAGGGCGGGTATCGTGGGTTCAAAGTGACCCGCCGCCGGTCGCGCGTGAACATCAAGCGGCTCCTGCTGCTCGTATGCGAGCTCGAACGAAGGCCGCCACCCGAGTCGCGCCAGCGATCCGGCCAGAGAGACTGAACGCGCGTCGTAAGTGTCGGTGTAATCGCTGCCGAATTCCTGCGCCGCGATGGTGTTGCGGACCATGGACGTTTCCTGCTCGTCGCTCACGTCGCGATACTGACGCTCAGCCGCGAGCGCCAGCGACGACCCCGCGCCGGTGCGGTACTCCAGCGCGCCGCGTCCCTTGAATTCGTCGTCACTGAACCCGTAGCGGCCAGATGCGGCGACGGCGAAACCAGACCCGACCCGCTGAAGGAATCCGCTTCCGAGAGCCAGGCCTTCCACGCGGTTGAACCGCGCGATGTCCGAGACGTGCCGCGCCGAGAAGACGAGATTCTTGCTGCGCGCGAGAGCCTGGGCGCGAACGAGAGCGCGCGCTTCTTCCTGAACCTTCTGTACGTCCTCGTCCGTTACCGCCCTGACATCGGGCGGCAGCGAATCGAGAACGTGGCCAGTGAACGGAAATGGATTCTGTGCTCTCTCAGCTGCCGGTGCCATCACGATCTCGGGACCCGTGAAAATGCTGACCGGAATGCCCGTGTTCACCTGGTAGCAGCAGATCTCCCACCGGCCACGGATAATGCCGCGGGCCGGATAATCGAGCCAGGAACCGGTGCGGCGAATCTCGATCTCCTGGCGACGCGGCAGCCAGAATCTTCCTTCGATGAGCGCGTTCTCGAGGACGACCGACACATCCTCCAGATCCTTGTCGATGAGGGCGGCACGCGTGAAGCTGAAGGCCATGCGCACGACCTCTCCCGTCTCGCGGTCGATGTACACGGCACCCACGGCGCGCGGCTGGCGGTCGTCCTTCGGACGCACTCTCACCTCATAGACGTCGAGCACGCGAGGCCCGAGCCTGATCTGAAGCGAGTCACGGATGGCAAAATCGTAGACCTCGAGGCCGGTTGGCGAGAGGGGGTGCGGAACGTCCTGAACCTCATCGCCTTCGCCGATCCTGATGATGTTCCTGAAGTTGTTCTGGACGATGCCGAGGTGATCGCGGTGGTAATTGATGTCGGTGGGCAGCAGCAGGGTATCGCGGCGCCCCATGATGCGCTGCTTGCTCAGATCGGGAGCGCGCCAGTAGACTTCCAACCCCAGCTCGTCCGCCTTTACGATTTTTGGCGGCTCGGGGAATCCCTCTCCAAATTGTGCGAGGAAAGTCACGTAGCCGTGCGCCGTAGCCTTGTAGTCGGCCAGCGCTGTGTCGGCGATCTGACTGGCCCTCCGCGCGGTGGCGTGCTCGACGAGCTCGCGCGTTCGGGGATCGTTCCACGTCTGCTGCGCGCCGAGAGTGCTTGTGGAGATGATTGTCGCGAGAACGCCGATAACGCTGCAAAGCCCCACGGTGGTCATCGCGAACGCTGATAATAGGCGACGCTTCATGGGGGAAAATTAGTTGTTGGTAGAACGGGAGGGAGAGCGATTGAGGCGGCGATCATGACGGTGAAGAGATGAGCTTCGAGGATTTCAGGCGGAGAGCCGCCGGTGCCACGCTGGTGCCTGTGTGGAAGGATTGTCTGCTCGATACCGACACTCCGGTCTCGGCGTTCGCCAAGCTCAGGCGCGGCCCGTTCGCGTTTCTTCTGGAGTCCGCACCCGCGGGCGGCGAGACGTGGTCGCGCTACACTTACCTGGGAGCGGAGCCGCGCTCGGCGTGGAGGCTCGCCAACGGCATAGTGGAAGATTGGACGAGAGAGCGGGGATGGCACAATGCACGGACGCCAGCCGACCCACTCGCGGATTTGGGCGTGCTCATCGAGAGAGATGAACCGGCGGACGCTCCGGAGCTCGGTCAGTTCTGGGGCGGAGTCGTTGGATATTTCAGCTACGATATCGTGCGGCTCATCGAGAAGCTTCCCAACCGTCCCGAGGATGGCCTCGGAACTCCGGACGCCATTTTCGTCTTCACACGCTCGCTCGTGATTCTCGACAATCTGCACGGGCGAGCGCGGGTCGTGGTATCGGTTCCGATTCCAAAAGGTGTGCGCGAAGCCGAGCTGCGATCACTGTACGACACCGCGATCGCCGAGCTGGACGACGTTCTCGCGCGTCTCCGGAAACCCGCGCGGCTGGAGACGATGTCTCCAGACCTGAGCGCCAGTGCAATCGAGGGCAGCTCCAGCTACGTAAAAGCGGACTTCATGGAGCACGTCGACCGGATCAAGGAATACATCCGTGCGGGCGACTGCTTTCAGGCGCTCTTGTCGCGCCGCATCGATGTTCCGCTCGACTTCGACCCCGCCGACCTGTACCGCGCGCTGCGCGCAATCAATCCGTCGCCATACATGTACCATCTCGTGCTCGATGGAGTCGAGATCGTGGGCAGCTCTCCCGAGTTACTCGTTCGGGTGACGGACAACCACATTACCCTTCGCCCGATCGCGGGCACGCGACCACGCGGCAAGACGCCGGAAGAGGACGCGCGGCTCTCGGCGGAGCTTCTGGCCGACGAGAAGGAGCGGGCCGAGCACGTGATGCTGGTGGATCTCGGAAGGAACGACGTCGGCCGCGTCGCGAAGTACGGCACGGTGAAAGTCACGGAGCTGATGAAGATCGAGAAATACTCTCACGTGCTGCACATCGTCAGCCAGGTGGAAGGGGAGCTGAACGACGGACTCTCGGCTCTCGACGTGTTCCGCGCCACGTTCCCCGCCGGCACAATGACGGGAGCGCCGAAGATTCGCGCGATGGAGATCATCGACGAGCTGGAACCGGTATCGCGCGGACCGTATGCGGGCGCTATCGGCTATATCGGCGCCGGCGGCAGGCGAATGGATCTGGCGATCACCATCAGAACGTGCGTCATCGCGGATGGCACGGCATCGGTCCAGGCGGGCGCGGGGATCGTCGCCGATTCGGTTCCCGAGCGCGAGTGGGAGGAGACACGAAGCAAGGCCCAAGCCCTCCTGAGTGCCATTGCATCGGTGCGACAATTCCGCGATAGGGATCCGTAATTGCTTGTTGCCACGATTCTATCCGATAGGCGGAAGGCGCGATGATCATCGGGCTTACTATTCCTTCCTACGAACGCTTCGAAGTCGGCGATGCGCGCGTGGTCGCGGCGCAAGGCTGCGCACCGAGCATTCGCGGAGTGCTGGAGAAAGAAAGACTTTACGAATACGCCGCCCGCCAGGCGGACGCGATTCCATTCGTCGGACGGGCGCCTGTCTTTGCGGTGAACCTTCCGGGTGGCTGCGGGAGAGTGGTAGTGCGCCACAATATGCGTGGCGGTTGGATGGCAAAGATCAGCAGCGACCTCTTCCTGCTGCCGACGCGAGGGTATCGAGAGCTGATCGCGTCGCTTCGCCTGCGGGCGAGCGGGGTGAGCACGCCCGAGGTAATTGCCTACGTGTCTTACCCGAAGAATCTGATGCTCCGCCGTTCCGACGTTGCAACGCGTGAGATCCCCAATGGTCACGACCTTTCAGTCGCGTTGGCCAAGGTCACGGATCACGATCATCGAGTAATGATCCTCGATGCGGTGGCGAAGATGCTGCGCTCGCTGACGCAGGCAGGAGCGCACCACCAGGATCTCAATCTCAAGAACGTGTTGCTCACGGCCGGCGACGGTCCGGGACTCGACGCTCATGTGCTCGACGTCGATCGCGTTCGGTTCAGCTCACCGGGATCGCCGCTGGTGGCGAAAGCGAATCTCGACCGGCTCGTTCGCTCACTACGCAAGTGGCGCGACCTTCATTCCCTTCCCTACTCGGCGGAAGACGAAGAGTACCTGCGCCTGAAGAGCGTCGAGTGAGCGCAGCCGTGGCGCCCGGTGTACCAGACAACATCTGCATCGTGATGATGAGCGCCGTCGGCGACACTGTGCACGTGCTGCCGGTGATCAACGCGCTCAAGCGGGCGAATCCCAATACGCGAATCACGTGGGTACTACAACCGGGCCCGGCGGCGCTCGTGCGGGGCCACCGATCCGTCGACGAGATAATCGTCTTCGATCGCTCCCGGGGCATGATGGCGTTCGCCGATGTCGCCTCGGAGCTGGCAAAGAGGCGTTTCGACCTCGTGATCAATCTCCAGGTCTATTTCAAGGCGGGAATCGTGACCGGCGCGACGCACGCTCCGGTCAAGCTCGGCTTCGATCGCGCTCGTGCGCGCGACCTGAACTGGCTCTTTACCAACAGAAAGATTCCGCCCCATCCCATCCAGCATGTGCAGGATCAGTACTTCGAGTTTCTCACCGCACTCGGAGTTTCTGCCGAGCCAGTCGAATGGGATCTCGGTCCGCGGCCGGAAGAGCGCGAGTGGCAGCGACATTTCGCCACGTCCCTCGATCGCCCAATTGCGTCGATCGTGGTTGCGACGAGCAAGCCGGAGAAGGACTGGATTCCGGAACGGTGGGCGGAGGTGAGTGACGCTCTCTACGCGAAGTTTGGAATGCAGGTGGTTCTCGTCGGCGGCCGATCAGAGCGAGAGTTGGCGGCGGAGCGGATCGTGATGGAACGCGCGAAGCACAAGCCTCGTTCAGAGCTGGGGAGCGGCCTGAGAAATCTCGTCTCGATTCTCGATGCGTCGGCGCTGGTGCTCTCGCCCGACACCGGTCCGCTGCACATGAGCGTAGCGCTCAACCGGCCGGTGATCAGCCTCATGGGCTACACCAATCCAAAGCGCACCGGGCCCTACCGAAGATTCCAGGATATCATCATCGATGCGTACGGTGATCCTGGGGAGGATTATCCTATCTCGATGGAGAACCGTCCGGGAAGAATGCGGCGAATCGAGACAGGTCACGTGCTTGAGAAGGTGCAGGTGTGGCGCGATGGGTACGCACACAGAGCAGGAAGATGACGCCACGGAAACCCGGTGAATCTCGGACGAAAAAGGCGCCGACCATCAAGGTGCCCGTCAAAGAGCAGGTCTCAGCGGGCGGCGTAGTGTTCCGCGGCGACAAGGGAACCGTGGAAGTCGTGATCGTTTCCGTCGGCGGACAGAATAGATGGCAACTTCCGAAGGGTCTCGTAGAGAAAGGAGAGAACCCCGAGGTCACTGCGGTGCGTGAGGCGCGAGAAGAGGCGGGAGTGTCGAGCGAGGTGGTGCAACTCATCGAGACGATCGAATACTGGTACGTTGGACTCGACAACGGCATCAGGGTGCGCTTTCACAAGCGCGTTCACTTCTATCTTCTTCGCTACCTGTCCGGCGACACGAAGGACCACGACTGGGAAGTGAACGAGGCGCGCTGGGTCCCGATCGAGGACGCAACGAGCCAGCTTGCATTTGACAACGAGCGGCGGGTGATGGAGAGGGCGCGCGAGCTAATCGGGTGACGTGGCCAGGTCGCCGAACTGGTATCTGACTCCCACGTCCCGCATCAATCCCACCAGTCGCACGAGCGGCAATCCCATCACGGCGAAATAGTCTCCCTCGATTCGCTCGACGATCGTAGCTCCATATCCCTGGATACCGTAAGCGCCCGCCTTGTCCATGGGCTCTCCCATCGCGATGTACTCATCGATCTCGTCGTCGCGCAACCGCCGGACTTTGACGCGCACTTCCTCGATCGCCGAGCGGAGCTTCCTGCCGCGTGAAACGGCGACAGCAGTGATAACCGTGTGCTCCCGACCACTCAACATGCGCAGCATACGGGCTGCGTCGCTGGGATCGGCTGGTTTGCCGAGGACTTTGCGATTGATGACGACGACAGTGTCGGCGCCGATCGTGATGAGGTCAGGGTCGCGCGTGGCGATCGCGCTCGCCTTCTCACGGGCCAGCCGCTCCGCGTAACGACGTGGCGCCTCACGCGGACGCATCGTCTCGTCGATGTTCGCTGGATGCACCTCATGCGCGATTCCGATCAGGTTGAGCAGGTCCCGCCGCCTTGGGGATGCTGAGGCGAGCACGACGCGGGAGCCGCTCACCGCTCGAGCCAGAGCGTTACGGGTCCATCGTTCACGAGCTCGACATCCATCATTTCGCCGAACTGGCCACTTTCGACCTGGAGCCCGCGCTCGCGCAGTGCTGCCAGGAATCGGTCGTAAAGGGGGATCGCCTCCTCGGGACGCGCGGCGTCGATAAAGCTGGGCCGCTTCCCCTTGTCCGCATTGCCATAGAGCGTGAACTGCGAGACGACCAGCACTGCTCCGCCGACTTCGGAGAGACCGAGATTCATTTTCCCGTCGGCGTCGCTGAAAAGCCGGAGACCCGAAGTCTTTTCGGCCATCCAGTCGACTTTCTGGGGAGTGTCGCCGTGCGTGAAGCCGACGAGAAGGAGGAATCCCGTCCCAATGCTTCCCGTCGTTCGCTCTCCAATGCGGACTTCCGCCCGCGAGACCCGCTGAAGCAGGACTCTCAGTTACTACTCCACCGTGACCGACTT
>JBGQIT010000081.1:0-9269 GCA_041498575.1 Gemmatimonadaceae bacterium | reverse complement strand
TGGAACCGCCGGTGTGACAGCACTTCAAGCGCTGAGTGGGTATCTCGAGGAGAATCTTTTTCGAGCCGAGGTCGAGCGAATCTCCTTTCATCTGGAAGCGAGCGAGCACGTTCTTCGACTCGGGTCCGGCGGGCGAGTAGTACATGTAGACCCAGCCGTTCGTTGCGAAGTGCGGATCGGCGGCGAGCCCGAGCAAGCCGTCCTCCGCCTGACTGCTGTCCGCGTATTTGGTGCTGACCGGGATCGTCGCGATCCGTCGCACGCGACCGGTCGCCGGCGAATACAGGTTGACGTAACCATGTCGCTCGACAAACAGCACACGCTCACCGGGAAGGACGGCGAGCTCGACGGGCTCGTCCAGCTTCTCGGCGAGAACGACTTTTGTGAAGCGGTTCTCCTCTGGCCGCGCGCGACTGAAGTCGACCTTTCCTGTCCCCATCGCATAGCGCAATCCGCCGAGCAGGTGGCGCAGGAACAGCGGCTCGGAGAATGTCGCCTCGGTGTGACCCATGTTCGTGTACCACGCCCGTCCGCCATCGAAGTCGTGATACCAGCTCATTGGATGGTGGTCGCCGTTCGTCCCGCCCTCGTAGCTCTTCTCGTCGATTTCGATCAGTGTGTGGATGGTCGGGTCGATCGACTTGAAGTTGTAAAACTCGTCTTCGCGAACCAGCGTGTCGGGAAATCCGGTGGTGGACGGGTGGCTCTTGTCGAGCACGCGGTAGGTGGCTTTGCGGACGTTGGGATTGTTCGGATGACCATTGAACCACGCGCCGGCGAGCCGGCCGTACCACGGCCAGTCGTACTCCGTGTCCGTGGCGGAATGAATTCCCACATATCCGCCACCGGCCTGGATGTAGCGCTCGAAATCGTCCTGCTGCGCGGGGTCGAGTACGTCGCCGGTCGTGTTCAGGAAGACGACGGCGCGGTATCGCGCGAGATTTTTCGAGGAGAACGCGCCGGCGTCTTCGGTTGCGTCGACGGAGAATCCGTTCTCTTGTCCGAGTTTCTTTATTGCGGCGATCCCGACTCCGATGGAGCTATGGCGGAATCCGGCCGTTTTGGAGAAGACGAGTACGCGGGAGTCCTGGCCGCGTACGGCGACAGGGGCGCAGACGAAAGCGAGAAGAAGCGTTAGCGAGACGAGGCGTTGCATGGGCGGTCCAGGGCTCGAGGGTGACGACCGGCGGGCGCCACGCCAATCTGCACAGCTGACAGCGCCGTGAAAAGAGGAGGGCCCTCGTACCCGCGAGGGTCAAGTATACGGAGTCGCGGCCCGCGAATGGCGACGTTTGCCCTCTCTGGAACTGGGAGGTTTCACCGAGCGCCGCCCTCGATTGATGCTACCTGGCCGAGCGTTTTTCACGATGCTGATCCATGCCCAGTTCGTATCCCGTGCGCATTCCCGCCTCACATCTGGGGCGGCGCCCAGAGCCCGAGCGACGGCTGCGATTGCTCGAGCGAGTTCGCGCCAGGCTGAAGACGCGCCACTACAGCAAGCGGACTGAAGACGCTTATTGCGATTGGGTTCGACGGTTTGTCCTGTTTCATGAGCGTCGACATCCCTCGACCATGGGTGAGCAGGAGATTGCCGCATTCCTCAACGATCTCGCCACTGTCAAGAACGTAAGCGCGTCGACTCAGAACCAGGCGTTGCACGCTCTCCTATTTCTTTATCGACATGTGCTCGGCCGGAATGTTGGGCTGGTCGCTGACATTACACCCGCCAAGCGAGGTCGGCGGCTGCCGACAGTGCTTTCATTCAGCGAAGTACGAACAATTCTTACCCGGATGCGTGGAGTTCCGCGTCTCTGCGCCAGCCTCATGTATGGAAGCGGACTGAGACTATCCGAGTGTACGCAACTGCGCGTGAAGGACATCGACTTCGAGCGCGGAGAGATCCTCGTGCGACGCGGGAAGGGAGATAGGGACCGCAGAGTTCCTTTGCCGAGGATGGCGGTGCCTGCGCTGAGGGTGCATCTCGAGCGGACGCGTCGAGGGTTCGAGCGCGATCTGCGCACCGGCGTGAGTGGCGCGCCTTTGCCGAATGCACTCGCACGCAAGCTGCCGAGCGCCAATCGCGATTGGGCCTGGCAATATGTGTTTCCGGCTGCTCGGCCCTACGTCGAGAAAGAAACAGGCAAGCGCGGACGTTACCATCTGCACGAGACGGCAATTCAGCGCGCGTTCACGGCCGCAGTGCGCTCGAGTGGTGTGAGCAAGCGCGCCACCTGTCATTCACTTCGCCACTCTTTCGCGACCCACCTGTTGGAGAACGGAGCTGACATTCGAACAATTCAGGAGCTACTCGGCCACATGAGTCTGCAGACGACGATGATCTACACTCATGTTCTGAATCGCGGCGGTCTCGGGGTCCAAAGCCCCGCCGACAAATTATGACGCCGCTCTTGAGTGGATTGGGGAGCGAGCTGCTTCCCTTGACGGCTCGTACACCTCTCCAGCTAATCAGCGCATTATTAGACTGCGAGTGGTTCGCAGCCTTTCACATTCTCCTGTGACTCTTCCAGATGCATAAGTGTATTGTTCGCTGCACCTTGTGCTCGCAACGTCAGCTCGGAGAAAATGCAACATTGCCTAAGGCTTGCAGCTTTTGCGTTTTCTCCGCAGTCTAAGCAAGCAGTACAAATACTAGTTAGATAGCACTTCGAGCATTTCTTATGAGATGGTCTGTCTTTCTGATCAGTGTTTGTCTCGGGTGCAGCTCGTCGACGCCGAAGCGAGAGACTAGTCTGGCCGAAGCTGACGGCGCATGGCGAGCACGAGTTCGGGCCAGCGGTTGTCGTCACCCTTCTGTCGCAACATCCGGTTGGCCAGAATTTGTCACAGCGAGACGCCAAGCCACGATTCGGATTCCTTTATTTCTTAAACCCGACCGCTATCAGGCAGCGCGAGAGAGTACAAACGCTCGGAAAACTGGAAAGTATCCTCCGTTGGCATCGGGCTGGAACAACGTCGACTCGAGGACCGACTTCGCACAGCTAGGTGTCGGTGTCCTGGATTCAGTCAAGCTTGTCTACCCTGGGCCGGCAGAACCCGAGGAGAATATTTGCATCGAACGCGTCGATGGCGCTCAGGCGACGATTTTCTCGTCCAACCGCGGCGCAAGACTCGGCGTCCAAGAGAACGCAGTTAGCAGTGACACTGCGGCTCTTCCGCCTTACGTCGCATTCGCTACTATGAGATTTCCGGACGGCCTATCCCTTCGAATCTTCGGCACTGCGAGTACGCCCGATCAACAGAGTCAGATGCTTGCTGCCATCCGGACGATCCGTCGTTTTCATGATCGATGACAACCTACTAGATCGTGCGCTGGAGAAAACCGACAACGCTTTCGCGCCCGTGCTATCTAACAAACGTTGCAGCTGACAAGCACTTTTCGGATGCGACTTCGTCGCAATGGTGGTAGCGTGCTTGCAGCTGAACTTGGGCGTTAGGCAGACCAACGAACCGATGCATATCGCAAAGAATGCCGAACCAGCGTCTTGGATCCCGAGTCGACTACATCGATTTGGACAAGACGTGGGCTCGTTTATCCCGGAAGGGTTCGCGGCTTACGCGCGCGTGTTTCACCCACCCTATCGCTTAACATCAGCTGGGAACCAACTACCGGTTCGCTGGAGAGATATTGCGGCCGCGAACGAGCGCACGATTGCGGCTGAGATGCAGCGTCTGGACATTTCGGCTGAGCCTACGCGTTTCTCGCCATCCGGCGAGGAGCTATGGAACCAGCAATCTCGAACCGGAAATATTCCTCGTGAAATTGCGGTACGGCTCGCTGCAATTCTGCCCTCCTACACACGCACTCCGGAGTTGTGTTGGTTTGCGGTTTGGGAGGGTTGGGGAGACCTGCGCATTCGAGGCGACGGAGGACCTATGTTTTCCGTCCCAAACCGGGATCTGTTCTTACTTCACGGTACGGTCGATGACGTGTTGACGACTCTCGGAGAAGTGGATTGGAGCTATCGATCCCCGAATCTTTGGTGGCCAGATGACAGGGCGTGGTGTGTCGCAACCGAAATCGACTTCAATTGGTCGTACGTCGGCGGCTCATTGGCCTGCATCGAGCAGATACTGAGCGATTCGGAGCTCGAAGCACTCCCGACAAGGCCAGAGCAGGGCAATTGGATGGAAGAATGACCGCAGTCTCTGTCTGGGGATTTCTACTCGCTCCGTTTCTGTTTTTGGTGTCGCATTCATTCTCGTCGTGCGTGCGGACCAACGCTCGCCCTCCCGCTGCCTAACGAACGTTGCAGCAGACAAGCACTTTTCGGATGCGGCTACGCCGCAGCGGTGGTAGTGTGCTTGCAGCTGAACTAGGGCGTCAGGTAGCAGACTGGAGGATATTTGTTATGAGAAAACTCTTTGTTGGCTGCTACTCGATCTTGATTGGCGCGGTCGCTTGCTCTGGGTCCACCTCTCCCGTTTGTACGCAGGAGTTTCGGGCAGGGATAGCCGTCTACGTGAACGATTCCTTGACAAACGCCGGCGTCGCCTCTGGTGCGAGTGTCGTCGTTCGCGAGGGAAGTTACAAAGACTCAGTTGCAACTCCCAATGGCAGACCAGACTTGAACAGCTCTCCGCTGTTCGCCGCGGGTGAGCGAGCGGGAACGTATCAGGTAACGGTTACAAAAACCGGCTACGCAGGATGGGTGAAGAGCAACGTCCGAGTCACAGCGAATGAATGCCACGTGAACACCGTGACGCTCACTGCGCTTCTTCAGCCCGCAAGCTGACTTGGCACCGCACTGCTACCTAACGAACGTTGCAGCAGACGGGCGCGGCCAAATCGTTAGGTTGTGAGGAAGAAAGAAGAGTCGCCCGCAGCTGAACTTGGGCGTTAGATCGACAAGTCGAGCGTCACACAAGGAGTCACGGGTTCAATGACTTCCAGCAATCTCGCGAGTGGTTTTCCGGAAGGGTCGAAACCAAAGGCTTTGCGGCGCGTAGCCATGGCCGCGGCGTTCCTCTTCGTTGCAGCAGTTTCGGCTTGGATTCACGGGCCACTGGCCGACAGTTGCGAACCAACGTGTAGTAGTGAGTATCTCCTCCATAGCAACTTGCGAGTGCCCGCAATCGAGCTACTGGTTTATGCCAACTCATTGATCCTGCTCCCACTCGCTGGAATCGCTGCGATCGCGGTGTTTTTCTGGAGGCCACTCAGTCGGCGCCCTGGCGCTGTTCTCCTGATCGCCCTAGCGATTCTCGTCGCATTGGACAGCTGGGTCATGAGATACTGGTGACCCAACTGTTCGCCGTTGGTTTCGTCTCTGACCATGCGAGCGTGCGATCTAACGAACGTTGCGGCTGACAAGCACTTTTTGGATGCGGCTTCGCCGCAATGATGGTAGTGTGCTTGCAGCTGAACTAAGGCGTTAGGCGTCGCTCCAAGCACCGCTCACGTCTGGATGAGCAATATCCTCACTGCCGCGGACTGGAGCCAAGCGCCGATGTCAGTCGCCGTCTCAAAGTAATTTCCGCTTCTGATCCTCGGTGAGTTCGGCCTCGGCGGGATCCCCATGGATGTCGGATAATTCTCGCCTTTCCGCTCGCCTGGCCAGAGCGAGCGACCCAGAGGCGCAGACCGCGGAAGCAAGGGTGAACGCGGGGGCGATCGCTAGCACCTCTCCCCAACCAAGGGACGCGGCCCTGGCGAAGAGGGCCGATAGAAGAAAGCCGCTCATGGCACCCCACCCCGCAAAGCGCGGAAGCGACATCTGATCAAACGTGCGACGGCCCTCGGTTAGCACGAGGAGGCCGGAGAATGTGACGCCGGCAATGAAGCCGAGTACACCGAAGACGAGAGGGAACGGGACATCGGCGTTGAACCCGAACAGCCAACGCGGCACCAAGCCAGCAGCGAACCAGGCTGCTCCCCAAGTGAGGCCCATTCCTATTGCACCGCGAATGCGTCCCAGCCACTTCTGCATGGTCGCCTCCGACCCCAGCGCCGTGCACCTCAGCCTCTGCCCTTATTTCGATCGCCAAGCCCTTTGTCCTGCAAAGTAAGTGTCAGGGAGGCGGGATTCAAGAGCGCTCGTGACCGGACTGACGAGGGGATGACGCTAAGTTCTTGAACCCGACAGTTTTACCGCTTTCTCGAAGCTCGTGTCGATTTTGACCGGTCTCGTTCGACGTGTTAGTGAGGCGCGAAGGGCGCGGCAACCGACACGAACCGAATTCAGGAGAGAACAATGCGTTTCATGGTCATGGGCATGGCGACGAAGGAATGGGAGGAAGCGGCCGTTCCGCCGACGGCCGAACAGTTTGCCGCGATGCAGAAGTACAACGAAGAGCTCGTGAAGGCAGGCATCCTCCTCGCCGCCGAGGGGCTCGCCCCGACCTCGAAGGGTGTGCGCGTGAAGTTCAGCGGCGACAAGCGCACCGTCATCGATGGTCCGTTCACCGAGACGAAAGAGCTCGTTGCGGGCTTCACGATCCTTCAGGTGAAGTCGCTCGCAGAAGCGATCGAGTGGGTGAAGCGCGCTCCGAACGTCTCTCCCAACGGCGAGTCGGAGATCGAGATCCGCAAGCTGATGGACGTCGAGGATTTTGGTGACGAGTTCACGCCGAACCCCGAAATCGCGAAAGTGAAGTACAAATGAGAAAGCTCAAAATCATCGAACACATCTCGCTGGACGGCGTGATCCAGCACTCCGCCGATGATGGCGATTTCCCCTACAGCGACTGGTCCGCGCCCTATCGGACCCCCGCTGGCCGGGACTTAGTCACGGCCGCACATGGTGAGAGCTTCGATCTGCTGCTTGGCCGTCGCACCTACGATCTCTGGTCGGGCTTCTGGCCAAAGGCGCCGAGCAGTCCGATAGGGGACCGCCTCAATGCGGCAACGAAGTATGTCGTTACTCACCGTCCGGAAAGTCTTGAATGGGGCCCGTTCGAGGGCCTTGGACCGGACATCGTCGACGGCATTCGCCGCATCAAGTCGCAGGACGGCCCGGGCCTTATCCTCTCAGGTAGCTCCACGCTGACATCGACGGTGCTCGAACGTGGCGTTGCGGATGAAGTTGTGCTGATCGTCTCTCCGGTCCTGTTGGGCACCGGGAAGCGCTTCTTTGCGGAGGGAACCCCGGCACGCTCATTCGAGCTCGTCAGCACGCAAGCAACGCCGTCCGGCGTCATCCTCAATACGTACAAGGTCGCCGGGCCTTTGAAGAAGGGATAGTTCGACGACGCGCCGCTTTCTCACTGATTGGCAAAAGGAGTTAGTCAAAATGGCCAAGAACACGATCTGCCTGTGGTACGAACGCGATGCCGAAGAGGCCGCGCGCTTCTACGCCGAAACCTTTCCACAAAGCAGCGTCGGCGCCGTCCGCCGTGCGCCGGCCGACTATCCCGACGGCAAAGCGGGCGATGCCCTGATTGTCGAATTCACCGTTGCGGGCATACCCTGTATCGGCCTCAATGGCGGGCCGCACTACAAGCACAGTGAGGCCTTTTCCTTTCAGATCGCGACTGACGATCAGGAAGAGACCGACCGCTACTGGAACGCAATCGTCGGCAATGGCGGGCAGGAAAGCCAGTGCGGCTGGTGCAAGGACAAATGGGGCATTAGCTGGCAGATCTCCCCGCGTGTGTTGACCGATGCAGTCGCCAAGGGCGGCGGCGCGGCCAAACGTGCGTTCGAGGCGATGATGCCGATGAAGAAGATCGACGTCGCCGCCATCGAAGCGGCTGTGCACGGCTGAGCAAGCGCGCAATGTCAAAGCTTGTCGCAATCATGTCCATGTCGCTCGACGGCTACGTCGCCGACCGCAACGACGGCGTGGGCGAAGTGTTCGACTGGTACATGAACTCGGGTGACGTCGAGTTCCACACCGGTGGGTCGGCCCCCATGACGTTCAAGGTGTCCGCGCCGAGCGCCGAGCACCTTCGCGGCCTCTGGTCCGAGCTTGGTGCCGTGCTCACCGGTCGACGCACTTTCGAGGTGGCCGACGGCTGGGGCGGAAATCACGCTTGGGGACCGGCATTCGTACTTACCCACCAGATCCCCGCCGGATGGCCGCGACCGAACTCGACTGTCCACTTCGTGACCAACGGCATCGAAAGCGCCGTGAAGCAAGCCAAAGCCGCCGCCGCCGGGAAGTCCGTTGGAGTCCACGGCGCCGACACCATCCAGCAGTTGCTGAATGCTGGGCTCCTCGACGAAATCTCCATCGACATCGCGGCGGTATTTCTTGGCTCCGGAGTTCGACTCTTCGACCACCTCGCCGGCACGCCAGCCGTTCTTGGCAACCCGACGGCGATTCAGGGCGTTGGCGTTACCCACCTGCGCTACCCGGTACGAAAGGCGTAATTAACTGATCACTCACCGGGTAATCTGACCATGCCTTCTATTATCCATTCGCAGACAGCAGACATTCCGTACAACATGACAACGACCGGCTTCGACGTTCCTGGATTCCGAATTGTGGACAATCTCGGCGTGGTACGCGGTGTTGTCGTCCGGTCCCGTTCGGTTTTCGGCACCATCGGCGCCGGCTTCCAGACGCTGCTTGGCGGCAATATCTCGCTCTTCACGGAACTCGCTGAACGAACGCGCAAACAGGCATTCGACACCATGTTGGTCCAAGCGCATAGGGCGGGGGCCGACGCAGTGATCGGCATCCGCTATGACGCAAACGAGTTGATGAAAGGCGTGACAGAGGTATTGTGCTACGGGACCGCCGTTCGCGTCGAGGCGCTGTAAGTCCGAGTTCGGGCACTCTTAGCCAATGCGACCCCTCCGGTATTCCATCAACGTCACATTGGACGGGTGCTACGATCATCGTGAAGGGATCGCCGACGAAGAGTTGCATCGTCACGCGGCCGAGAACATCGAGCAGGCCGATGCCCTCCTCTTTGGCCGGGTGACATACGAAATGATGGAGGTAGCGTGGCGCCCGCCGGCGCGGACGGGTGAGAGGCCTGATTGGATGGAACCCTTCGCCCGGACGATCGACGCGGCAAAGAAGTACGTCGTGTCGAGCACACTGGACCGGGTCGATTGGAACGCGGAGCTCGTGCGCGGGGATCTGGGGAAGGCCGTTCAGCAGCTCAAGTGGGAGTCGGGTAAGGGACTGCTCGTGGGAGGCGTGAAGCTCCCGCTGGCGTTGGCGGAGCTGGGATTGATCGATGAGTACGAGTTCGTGGTGCACCCCAGACTGGCGGGCCACGGGCCGACGTTGTTCCAGGGGCTATCGACGTATATCGATTTGAAGCTCGTGAACCGGCTGGAGTTCGCGTCGGGGGCG
>JBGQIT010000080.1:0-9303 GCA_041498575.1 Gemmatimonadaceae bacterium | reverse complement strand
GGAGGCAGATAGACCTGCACCGGGTCGACGTGGACGTCGATGTCCGGCGCTTCAATTTGCGGCGGCGGCGGGATGTACGCGCGGCTCCGGTACGACGCCCGCGTGCCTCCAATCGTGGTTCTCGGCCTTCTGACATCTGCGAGGCGTGACGGCTCCGGTTTCTGCATCGGATTGAACGAAGAGAGCGTCATCACCAGCAGAGCCCCCAACACCAACGCACTCGGCCTGTAGCGCATGCGGGTCGCGACCCAAACGAACACGAGTGTCAGCGCGAGCGCGCTGAGGAAGAGCGGGGAGGCGAGGGGGGCGGCGGCCTGGGCGACACGGGGGACGAGACCAACTACCGTTTCCTGTGCCCGCACAAGCGGCGGGTGAACCGTCGCATCGATCGTGCGCGCAAAGAGCGCGTCACTGGTGCCGGGGCGAACCGCGGTCCCGTCGGTCGGATGTCCCATCGGGTAATGGGGATTCGTCATCGAGCGACCCTCCAAACTCCCCTACGCTGCCCACTCGCGGAAAGTTCCGCAGTGTCCGATCACGTCAGGTTGGACATATTTACCGTCCAATCGGTTCGAATGCCCGCAGCTTGAGGACCACGCCTGTGCGAAACATTGCCCTTCTCGCAGCTCTATTACTATCCACGCCCTGCGGCCTCCTGCCGGCGCAGACATCTCTCGCCCAGGTCGCCGACAGCTCCCCGTTTCGCCAGCTGGATCTCCCCGCGCCAAACGACGTCCGTACCGGCAGCGGGCGGCCGGGCCCGAAGTACTGGCAGCAGCAAGCCAATTACAAGATCACCGCGACTCTCGATCCCGCCCGTAACGAGCTGCGCGGACGGGAGACGATCCACTACGTAAATCACTCGCCCGACGCGCTTCCTTATCTCTGGTTGTTCGTCGAGCAGAATCTCTGTTCGCCGAACAGCATCACCAACCAGCTGAACCAGCCACCGCTCGTCTTCCTCGGTGCCACTTTCGACTTCTCCTGCCAGGGATTCAACGGCGGAGGGCATCTCGAGTCGCTGCGCATCGGTGGAGTGGATGCGAAGCGTACGGTTTACGGAACGACGATGAGGGTCGATCTCGCGACGCCGCTCGCTCCCGGCGCGTCGGTCGACATCGAAGCCGTTTGGCACTTCAATGTCCCGCCGATGGGCGGCGGTCGGATGGGGCACGACGGTCCGCTCTACGAGATGGCGCAATGGTACCCGCGAATGGTCGTCTACGACGATGTACGTGGCTGGAATCACGAGCCGTACATTGGCGCGGGAGAATTTTACCTGGAGTACGGGAACTTCGACGTGTCGCTCGTTGTGCCGGCGTCGTACATCGTCGCTGCCACCGGTGAGCTCGCGAATCCGGAACAGGTGCTCACGCCCACTCAGCGCACCCGGCTCGCGGCAGCGAAACGATCGGAGACACGAGTTGCGATCATCGGCGCGGACGAAGTCGGAAGCATGGAGAAGACGCGTCCTCGCGTTTACGCGCAGGGTGAGCTCTCGGCGCTCAACCCCGTGCCTTCACTCACGTGGCATTTCACCGCGACCAACGTGCGCGATTTCGCTTTCGCCGCCGGCCCGAACTTTCGCTGGGATGCCAGCGGCTACAACGGCATCCTCATCGAGAGTCTTTATAGGCCTACAGCGGGCAAGTGGCCCGAAGTGAATCGAATGGGAAGTGAAGCGATCAAGTACTTCAGTGAGCAGTGGTATCGCTATCCCTGGTCACACGCCACGACGATCGAAGGTCCCATCGAGGGCATGGAATACCCGATGCTGACCTTCACGCCCAACAGTCCCGCCCGCGAAGACCAGCAGTGGGTGATCGCGCACGAGTTCGGGCACGAGTGGTTTCCGATGACGGTCGGCTCCAACGAGCGACTCTATCCATGGATGGACGAAGGCTTCAACACTTTTATCGATCTCGCGAACGCCGCGAAATATTTCCAGGGCACGCCGTACGGCGACTCGATCGAGGTGCACCCGCTTCATCTCTACGCCGATCACGCCAAGCCGGGAGAGGAGCAGCCGCTCATCACCAACCCGACGCAGGTGCACGATCTCTTCTGGGTCGGATACCAGAAGCCCGCTCTAATGATGCAGACGCTGCGCTACGAGGTCCTCGGCAAGGACCGTTTCGACGCAGCGTTTCGCGAGTACATCAAGGCCTGGGCGTTCAAGCATCCTACGCCCGCCGATTTCTTCAGAATGATGCGCGATGAATCCGGAATGGATCTCGACTGGTTCTGGCGCGGCTGGATTTACTCCACCGCTCGCCTAGATCAATCAGTAGACTCAGTCGCCACTCGTGCGGATGGCGGTTCCAATGTCTACCTCAGGAATCGCGGGACGATGGTGATGCCGGCGGAGATCTCGCTCACCTTCGCTGACGGATCCAAAACCATCGTCAAACTACCGGTCGAGATGTGGAACCTCGGCCCGCAGTTCGTCTATCGAGTGCCGGAGAAGAAACGGGTCACGCGCGCGGAGGTCGATCAAAGACGAGCGTTACCGGACGTCGATCTCCAGAACAACCTCTGGGTGAGAGCACCTCCGAAGTAAGACGGCTTAACGGCCGTTGTTCGCGGCGCGTCTAAGCGACGCCAATTCCAGCTCCGCGGCTCGCCTTTCCGGCATCAGGCTGGGGTCGGGATCGTCACGCAGAGCGAGATAATGCTCGTAATCACGGACCGCTGCACTCCGGTCACCGAGAGCAAGCGAGAGTCGCGCTGTCTGCAGCAAATGCGGCGCGAGAAGGGTCGGTAGCCGCGCAAAGGAGTTCCGTCTGCGGACTGCCGCTCGCGCTCTCGTCAAGTCACCGGCCTTTTCAAATAGCCGCGCCGCGGCCAGCACTGTCACGTCCCAAAGCAACTGGGAGGTCATGTAGGGTCCGCGAGCGAGCTGAGCATTCAGCGAGTCAAGCTCCACGCCTGCCCGTGAATCACCGCGACCCAACGCGAGCGTCGCGTCAAGGAGCAGCGCACAATTGTCCGCCGCCGGAGACCAAAGCTCCTTCGGGAATCGTGCTCGCAAATCGCGGAGCCCGGAAATGGAACGCTTCGCCGCCGCAATTTGGTTGCGCATGACGTACCAGTGACCCATAAAACATCTCCCGATTACCGTCGTGTCTCGTGAATCCGGGGTCTCGGGCCGCAAATGTGCCAACGCACTTTCGAGCGAGTCACCTAGATGTGAAGTGGCGGAATCGAATGGCACACTTGCAAAGACTACATCGATGACCGCGAGCTCTGCGGCAAGAGTTGAATGCTCTTGTGCCGCTTTGATGTCACGCAGGGCGCGCACAGCGGCCCCAATTCGCCCTTCGTTGAGAGCGAGCGCGTGATCAGCTTGGAGCGCGTCGATGCGTTCCCGTTCGGTTCCCGCACGCGCAAGCTGTGCATCGACCGAACGTCGGGCATCTCCGAGCGGAAGCCCGTCCTGCTCGCTCGTCATTGCGATCCAGCCAAGAGCGAGCGATCCCGCGTGATCGAGCCGCTGCCAAGCGATTTTCAAAGCGGCGCTGTCGCCCAGCGCCGTCGCCACTCTCCACCGAAGGTAGGAGTCGACATCGCCGTTCAACGACGCCGCGGACGCCTGCGACGACAGCCGACGCAGAGCCACGGTGTCGCGAAAGTGCGCAGCAAGCTGCGCGACGTGCTGGAATGCCGGCCAATACGTCGGCCCTTGTTGAAGGGCCCGCGTGAGGAGCACACGTGCGCGTCTCAACCCTTCTTCTTCGTCGCCACCCGCCAACCACGGGTTGTGAAAGTACAAATCTCCGACTTCCCACCAACCTTCCGGTCTATCCGGTTGGAGCGCGGCCACTTTTTCCCAGGCATGGAGCCACTCGGTACGTGTAGAGCCTTCAGGGTAGCGGGGGCCAAGCACCGCACGCAGCACTACACGATCCGCGGGCCCAAGCCGTCGCTGGTTCGCCCAGGCGATCTTGTACGCCCGCAGACGCGCTTCGTCGTCCCCGAGCCACCCAGCCGCTCGTGCGAGATCGACCGCAGCGAGCGCGAAAGTGGAATCGAGCTGAAGTGCGTTCTCCTCGAGGCGAATGGCTTTCGCGTACTCGGAATGCCGGAGAGCGGTCCGCCCCGCCAGGTACGCCCGGACCGCAGGCAGCGGCGTGCCGGTCAGAACGGAAACCGTCGCAGCCTGTTCGCCCGTTTGTACGCCCATCAGCTCGGCAGCGAGGCGGTCTACAAGAAGGGGGATGCTGTCGATACCGCCGGAGACTTGTACCTCTCCAACCGAACTGCCTGAGCGAACATCGATGAGAAATGCGGTGAGGATCAACCTGTTGCGCGTTCCGATGACCGCTCCGCTTACTATCCGCGTTGCACCGACATCGCGACCGACACGAATAACGTCGGGAAGCTGAAACCCGAGTTGGGTCGCACCACTTCCGCCGCGGTCACGCGACGCTTTCAGAATCAATCCTGGATCGACCACTCGCCAATTGCTATCGCCCCCGCTGAGGGTACTGCTCAAGAGGTCCACCATACCCTCGCCTAGGAACTCAGTGGTCTTGTCGCCCGGAGCGATTCTGAAGGGAGTGATTGCGATAATCGCCGGAGGAGGACCCGCCGTCAAATCAGAATCGGAGCGGCCTCCCCGAATCACTGCTATTGCCGCGGCTACCGCTAGCGAAACGATGACCGTTGCGATCCAGATCGGGCTCCGTAAGCGATTAAACCGCCTCCACAGTGGCGGCGCGACTGGAGGAGTGGCGACCCTGCCTTCGAAATTTGGTTGGGAAAGCGCCGCGACGAACTCATTCGCAGTCGGATAGCGGTCGGTCGGATTGCGTTCGAGTGCCTTGGCTATCGCATCGTCAATCCAGGGAGAAAGATCGCGGGACTGCGATACTCTAGGGGCGCGTTCCGTGAACCGTTTTGCGAATCCCTCTTTCCCAGCGAACGGTGGCTTTCCCGCAAGCATTTCGTAGAGCACGCATCCTAGACTGTAAGTGTCGCTTCGGCCATCGAGCTCGCGATCCCCTATCAATTGTTCTGGACTCATGTACGCCGGAGTGCCTGGACCAGCCGGTTCGGTCCGCGTGAGCTGGCGCACCCCGGCGACGTTGATGACGCGCGCAATTCCAAAGTCAGCGAGGATTGGATGGCCGGTCGAAAGCAGTATGTTCTCCGGCTTGATGTCGCGATGGATTATTCCCTGCGCATGGGCGTAGGCGAGCGCATCAGCGGCTTCCTTAGCGATACCGCACGCAGCATCAGGGGAAAGCTGTTTTTCCCGTTTTATTCTATCGCGGAGGGTCTCGCCGGCGACGTACGGCATCACGTAATACAGGAGCGCTTCGACGTGCCCGGAGTCGTGAAGAGGAAGGATGTTCGGGTGTTGCAGCCGCGCGAGGAGGCCGATCTCGCGAATAAACCGCATCTCACTCGTTTCTGACGTTGGATCGGCGTTCAGGACTTTAATCGCGACCTTTCGCTCGTGCCTTAGATCTCGGGCGAGATATACGGTTGCGAACGCTCCTTGCCCAATCTGGCGCCCTATGTCGTAATGGTCCCGCAGAGCCGCGCGGAGGGCTGCAATAGGATCTAAGAAAGATGTGAGATCGTGCTCCTCGCGAACGTCGTTCATCGGGAGTCACACGTTGGCTCGCGGGTAGACGGCCACCTTAGTCGACGCGCTAGAGCACTGCCTCGGCGACTCGTCCTAAGGAAAGCGCTGGGAGACGTAACCATCTACCCCCGTGGACGAACCGGGGCTAAACATAGGAGCCAAGGTTACGTTGAGCTAGCTTTTGTTCCTGAGCTACCGCCGGCAGTTAACGCCGCAGTGTGACACGCGCGGAGGTGGATCCGAGACGAGCGCCGTCGGACGTCGATCGCGCCAACAACGTCTGGCCGAGGGGACAGTAAGACCGCCAACTCGAACTGTCCGCGTCGCTTTAGCGTGCAGCAAATAGTGAACGGCGGCGAGCCGGCAGCACCGATCTGCAGTTGTCTCGGTTGCCGTCAGCCGCAACAAGCGCCTTTGCACACGTTAGCACCCAGTCGAGCGGTCGGCAGCGCATTAGTGACCGTATCCGGTCCATTCATGCCTTCCTGGTGCAGTTCGGAACAAGGGTAGGGAAATCGCGACCTTGTCGCTGTATTCATCAGACGAGTCCTTTTCCGGGAGAGGAAGCATCATGGTGTTTCAGATGATCGGCAAGCGATCGACGTTCGTGGCACTTGCGACACTAGCCATTTCGGCGTGCTCACGCGGCGGGCCAGAGACGGCATTCGCAAGTTCCTCAACCTCGAGCAACAGCGTAGCGGTGCGGGATGCGGTGACGCCAGCGTCTGTGAATGGCGCCGCGCTTCGACTCGTTCTCGCCTCCACCGGAAATGCAGCACGCTACCGTGTTCGCGAGCGCCTCGTGGGTCACGACCTTCCAAACGACGCGATCGGTGAGACTCAGAAACTGACGGGGGCGATCGCGTTCGACTCCACCGGGAGGGTCGTTCGCGACGCGTCGAAGTTTGCGGTGGACGCCGGGAGCTTTGTGAGCGACAAGGATCGTCGCGATGGTTTTGTGCGCGGACGCCTTCTCGACGCCGAGCAATACCCGACGATCGTGCTGGTTCCCACCGCCATCCGCGGAATGACCATTCCGCTTCCGGTGACGGGAACGCGCCCCTTCGAAATGACGGGCGACCTGACCGTCCGCGGCGTGACACGGCCTACCATCTGGAACGGTACCGTTCAATTCAAGGATGGGACGGTCTCCGGCTCGGCGGCCACTGCTTTCACCTTCGACGACATCCAAATGGAGCAGCCGCGCGTGCCAGTGCTGTTGAGCGTCGCAGATACGATACGCCTCGAGATCAGCTTCAATCTCGTTCAGCAGCGATAGCCAGAGTCGCAGCAATAGGTGCTCCGCCAGCGTCCTCTCAGTTAAGAGAAACCTTGACACATCCGTTCGCTACAGATAATACTTCTTTTGTCCTCTGCCCTCAGCCAACTTCGTCGTCCGATGAATACATTCGCGCTCAACTTGATTTGTCGCCCGTGCCCGTGCGGCTCTCCCTCCGGAGAGACGGACCGACGCGTGCGTGCATGGTGCACCAGCGCGTGAGCTGACCAGAGAACCTTTTCTGTTCGCCGCCGGCCCTCTCTCACGAGAGGGCCGGTTTTTTTTTCCGTATCCGCTTCCCGCTTCCCGCACTCTCACCCGCAGTACCACTCATTCCGGAGCAGAACCACATGAGCACCACGATCGAGCAGGAGCACGTCGCCGGGCTTGGAACCCGAGCGATTCACGTCGGCCAGGAAAACGCCGCCCCGGGGACGAACGCGCGCGCCGTCCCCATCTACGCCACCACGAGTTACGTCTTCGACAGCCCGGAGCACGCCGCCAGCCTGTTCGGCCTCCAGCAGTTCGGAAACATCTACACCCGCATCATGAACCCCACCACCGACGCTTTTGAGCGGCGCATCGCCGATCTCGAGGGTGGCGTGGCAGCAGTCGCGACGGCGAGCGGCCAGGCCGCGCAAACGCTCGCGCTCCTCAATCTTGCGCAGGCGGGCGATTCGATCGTCTCCTCGTCGTCGTTGTATGGGGGCACCTTCACCTTGCTCAAATACACCCTGACGCGGCTCGGCATCACGACGCGCTTTGTCGACGGAAACGACCCGTCGTCGTTCGCGGCCGCGATCGACGAGACGACAAAAGCGGTTTACGTCGAGACCATCGGCAATCCCGGGCTCGATGTATCCGATTTGCGCGCCGTGGCCGACGTCGCGCACGCGGCGGGAGTGCCGCTCGTCGTGGACAATACGTTCGCGACGCCCTTCCTTAATCGGCCGATCGAGCACGGAGCGGACATCGTGCTGCATTCGGCGACGAAATGGATCGGCGGACACGGCTCGAGCATCGGCGGCGTCGTCGTCGACGGCGGCCGCTTCGATTACACCGCGTCGCCGCGCTTCAAAGGCTTCTACGTCGACCCCGAGCCAGCGTACCATGGACTCTCATTCGGCGGCGTATTCGGAAACTTCAACGGCGCCAACATCGCTTTCGCGATTCGTCTGCGCGTGCTCCTGCTGCGCGACATCGGCGCGGCGCTGTCGCCGTTTAATTCTTTCCTCTTCATCCAGGGTCTGGAGACGCTCCAGCTCCGCATCAAGCGCCACTCGGAGAACGCACTCGCGCTGGCGCGATTCCTCGAGGGACATCCAGCCGTCAAGTGGGTGAGCTACCCCGGACTTCAATCGCACCCGAGACATGAGACGGCGAAACGCTATCTGACCGGCGGCTTCGGCGGCGTGCTGACCTTCGGCGTGCTAGGCGGCGAGGAAGCGGCGAAGAAGGTGATCGCGGCGTCGAAGCTCTTCTCTCTGGTCGCCAACGTCGGCGATGCCAAGAGTCTGATCATCCATCCGTGGAGCACGACGCACCAGCAGCTCGATCCTGCCGAGCGCGAAGCGGCTGGCGTCACCGCAGATCTGATCCGTCTCTCGGTGGGCATCGAGGACGTGGACGATTTGCGGGCCGATCTCGACGTCGCGCTGCGAGGAGCGCTGGGACTGTGACGTTTCTTGGCCCTACCGTCCTCGATGCCGACGCGCCGGAGTATGTGCCACGGTCGTCGCCGTCGGGGACGGTTGAGCAGGCGCGTCACCGATGCGTACAGCTCCTCGACCGCTTCGAGCTGGAGAGCGGCGAGGTGCTGCGTGATGTTGAGCAAGCCTACTTCCTCGATGGAACGCTGAACGAGGCGCGCGACAATCTGGTCGTCGTCTTCCACGCACTCACCGGCTCGGCGGACGCGATGGATTGGTGGCGCGACATTGTCGGTCCCGATCTCGCGATCGACACAAATCGCTACGCCGTGTTGTGTACCAACCTCCTCGGATCGTGTTACGGGACGACGGGTCCGTCCGATCCCGCGCGTCGACCCTTTCCCGAGGTGACGACGCGCGACATGGCTCGGCTCGTGGGCCAACTGGTGGAATGGCTGCACGTACCGTCGGTAGCGATGGCGATCGGCGGGTCGCTGGGTGGAATGGTGGCGATGGAGTTCGCGGCCACCTATCCCGCACTCGTCCGCAACGTCGTCGTGTTGGCAGCGCCGGCCGAGCATCCGGCGTCTGCGATCGCGTGGAGCCACATACAGCGGCGCGCGATCGCCGCGGCGGGCGACGAGGGGCTCGAGATCGCACGCATGATCGCGATGATGACTTATCGCACGGCGGGCGAGCTCGCCGATCGATTTGGCCGCGACGAGCACGAGGCGGGAGGCTTCGCTGTGGAGAGCTATCTGACACGGCAGGGCGAGAAGCTG
>JBGQIT010000079.1:0-9343 GCA_041498575.1 Gemmatimonadaceae bacterium | reverse complement strand
CTTGCGATAGCGCTCGAAGCTTTCCGCCGTCAAGCGTTCGCCGGTTGCGGCCCACATGATGTCTTTGTAATCGATTCCCTGCCGCTCCTGGAATCCGGGATCGAAGATCGCGCTCTGGAGCATCGTGGCGCCGGCCGTATATGGGTATGCCTCCGTCGTCACGTCGAGCCCGCGTGCCCGCGCGCCGTCGATCAACTCGAGCAATACCGGCGTGGCGCCGAGTCCCATGCTCGTCACGTGCGCGACGTGCAGAGAAGCGCCGGTCGCCGCGGCGTCGGCAATCACTTCTTGCAAGCCGGCGATGCCACCGGCGTTGTCGAGCAGTCCCGCCGAGCGAAGATGCACGAACACCGGCGCGTGGTGACGCGCCGCGACGCCGAAGGTGCGTAGGATCTCCTGGCGCGTCGCCGCGGGCGTATAGTTGATCCCCATGCCGATGCCCAACGCGCCCTCGTTGAGCGCCGCGTCGAGGCGACGCTCCAACTGCGGAAGGCGCGCGGGTTCGATAGAAGATCTGACAAAAGCGCCAGTGGCGCTGATGACATCCACGCCCTCGGCGGTTGAGTCACCGTCGAGCATCGCTCGGCGCGCGCCGGGATGACTTGCCGACACACCGAAGTTGATCAGCGACTTCCCCTCACGTTTGGCATACCACGGCGCGACTGGATACGTGCCGAGCTCCAGTTCGAGTGCGGTGGTCACGCCGTCGTGCGCCGAGTACCGGTAGTTGATCGAATCCTGACCGTGCGTGTGGAGATCGATGAAGCCCGGCGCGACGACGAGTCCCCTGACGTCGATGGTGTCGCGCGCCGCTGGTACGCCCGAGGTCACGGAAGCGATGCGTCCACCTTTGATCCCCACCGCGCGCACAGCGTCGAGGTTCGTCTCCGGGTCGAGCACTCGCCCGCCCACGAGCACGACGTCGAGGGGGACCATCGTTTTCCGCACGGCTTGGGCATCGGCCGATTCCCGCGCGACTCCCGTGAAGAGATTGGCCGCGACAAGCACAAAGGCGAATCGCGTCATCATGGCATCGTGGAGTTGCTCACGAACGCGAGTCGCTTTCCATCAGGCGACCATGACGGAACGTTGATCGTTCCCTGGCCACCGTAGACATAGGCGATTACTCGCGCCGGGCCACCACCGACCGGCATCAGTTTCAGCTGCACGTGCTTGTAGAACGGATGATCGTCCGCTGGAACAGATAGTGGAAAGGCGATGTACACGATCCACTTGCCGTCGGGCGAGATGTGTGGGAACCAGTTGTTGAAGCCGTCGTTCGTGATCTGCTGTTGCCCACTGCCATCGGGTCGCATGCGCCAGATCTGCATCCGTCCGCTGCGCACAGAGTTGAAGTAGATGTACTTGCCGTCAGGCGTGAACTCCGGCCCGTCGTCGAGTCCCGGCGCAGAGGTGAGGCGGATCTCGTTGCCACCGTTGACGGGAATCTTGTAAACGTCGAAGTCGCCGTTTCGCTGGCCGACGTACACGAGCCAACGTCCATCGGGCGACCATCCGTGAAGGTAAGAGGGTCCTTTCGCCGTCACGCGCTTTGGCGTGCCACCGGTCGTCGGCACCGTATACACGATGGAGGCACCGCTGTCTTCCACCGCGTGGTTACTAATGGCTATCATCCGGCCGTCGAACGAAAGAACGTGATCGTTGTTGTTACGCGTCGCGAATCCGGTGTTGATCGCCTCGGCCGAGCGTGACGAGAGATCGAAGCGGTAGAGGCGGCCTTCCTGCGCGTAGATCAGCGCCTTGCCGTCGTGGGTCCAGTTGGGCGCCTGAAACGATCCGCGGTACTGGTGCACGATCGTCGCGTTCCCGGTCGCGACGTCGAGAATCTCGAGATTGCTGCCGAGGTAGTCGCGGTAAGGTACCAAATCCGGCTTCGCGGGGGTCGTGATGCGTACGTTGCTGAACGCGGCCCGCTCGACGACGCTGTCGTTGTGCGCGCACACGAACAGGCCGACGTACACAGTATCCGGGAGCGACAAGCCGGCCAGCTCCTGCGTGACGAGCGTGTCACCGAATCGCGCGACCGACATGATGTAGACGCCATCGCGCCGCTCGAGCTGGATAACAGCGTCGGAGTTCGGCAGGCTGTCGCGTGACTTCGCCTCCTCTGTGGTCGCGCCGGTGCTTCGACGGAACTGGAGCGACATGAGTCCGTCGCCATGCAACGCCGCGGTCACGTGCGCGCTGTTGGTCTCGAGCGACGGGCGAATGGTCCAGCCGATCTTCCGATGCGCCTCTACTCCCGGGCCGATGAAGCGCCCCCGTGTGGAGAGAATGAAGTTACCCGTCATCCGCTTCCACACGAAATGAAAATCGTCGCGATCGTTCCACATGTTCTGGCCCGAGCCCGCAACCAGATACGACTGGCGCTGCGGGTCGTATGACGCAGATCCTGAGCTCCTTGTGCGGCCGACGTCGGTTTGCGCGTCGAAGATGCCGACTGAGCTCTGGGCGCCAGCGACTTCGCTGAGCAATGCCAGGCTCAGTGCGGGAGTGAGAATGATGCAAAACGTAGCAAAGCGCATGGGATGTTGGTCTAACGCCTCAGTTCACCTGCAGCACAAATCCGGCGCCTCAATGGTCGTGCGGCGTTCCATTGACGTGCTCGCGCAACAGATCCTCTCCAAAGTCGCCATTGAAATCACGCCAGACTGAGTGAATGTGGTTTGCGTCGTTCTGCGTGTTGTCGTACTCGATCAGGAACGTCGGTCCCTGCACGCGGTAGTAGTGCTTCTGGCCCCGTTCGAGTGGACCGGCCCAGGCGAACCCCACCTTGTCCCATCCGGCCTTCTCGATCCGCGCCAGACGATCGGCGGCGATGTCGTCCGCCATGAAGCCGGCATAGACGTCGACTAGTTTCCTCAGCAGCACACGCTGGCTGCCGGTGAGCGCGGCAGACTGAATTCCCACCGGCGACAACGGATCGATTTTCACTTTCGCCTGTGTGACGATGTCATTCGGAGCGATCGCGGTAATGACCGCCTTCTCACGCTGCGAACCGTCGAGCGACTCGATGAGCGCGCGCGCGGCGTCTTCTTCGGAGCCGAGAACACGCGTGCCTTTCTTGGGGCCGTCACGGACCTCCGCCGGATTGGCCCCGAAGAATGTTGGCGCCCCCGCGACCAGCGAGCCCTTGACCACGGTGAAATGCAGCGACACGTGATGTCCCTCGACGCGCCAACCCCACGCGTTGAGCGTGGACGGTGTACCGAAGATCGAGAAGAAATAGCGCTCGGGATCGCGCACCAGCGCACGGCCTCGGAGTAGTTGCGGCGTGGCGGCACGCTGCGTGGCTTCGAGGACAGCGAGGACGTTTTCGAGCTCCATGATCTCGGTCGCCGTCATGTAGCCGCGCTGGCTCAGGCCGGTTTTCAGCAGTTGGTGCGCGAGCATTCGCTGCGACTCGTTCATCTGCTTGACGGTCAGGCCGTTCCGTGGAAAGAGCTCCGTCGGAATGAAATTCCAGTGTGTCCGCTCATCACCGTTGAAGGCGAAAATCGCCTGCTGCCGTTGCTCCGGCGTGAGGCTCTCCAGGAACTTTGTCGCCGCAGCCACCATCGACGCCCCGGAGGGCCCGGCGGCGGAGTCGGTCAGGGCCAATGTCGGCACGATTAGGATCGCGGCAGCCAGCCATCGAATCGTCATCAGACGCTTCACAACGACCCCTCCCTCGTCTCAGAGGAGTATTCTAACCGATCCAGCAGGTGTCGGGGCGTCAGAAGTACCGCCGGACACGGGAGCGGTACGCACGATACGCGTCGCCAAACTTCGCTTCCAGGTAGCGCTCTTCGCGGCGAACAACACCATAGTGCATCAGGACCAGCACCGGTACTATCAACACCAGCACCCACAGAGCGTCGGCTAGCAGCGCCAGTCCGACATACATGAGAGTCAGCGCGACGTACAGCGGATTGCGGGAGAAGCGGAACGGGCCGGTCGCCACCAAGGCAGTGGAAGGCAAGGTCGGATTGACGTTCGTTCCCGCTCGTTCCATGACGCGACGGCCCAATATCGCGAGAAAAAGACCAGACGCGAGCAAAACACCCCCAAGCCAATAGCCGGCGTTCGACGATAGGATCGGGCGTGGGGCGATCCACTGCAGCAGAAACCCGGCCGCGAGTGCCACGCCGTAAAGCAGGGGTGGCAAGACGAGCACATTAGGAACGTCGGACGGGGAGTGAGTTGTACGAGGCTCTGTCATCAGGATGAGTTTGGCCCGCTTCCTAGCGCCCTCGTTCAGCTGCAAACACACTAACACTGTTGCGGCGTAGCCGCGTCTGACTCAGGGCCGTTGCGCGAGCTTCCCCAGCTCCCTCCATGTGACCAGAATGACGTGGTTGTCCTGCAGCGCTTTCTTGAACTCCGGGCTGGTCACGACGTCGTAATCGTGTTGCCGCCACGCGGAGCCGTAGGGCTCGTGGTTTACGGTCACCGCTTGCAGCTCGCTATCGTCATGACCGAGATGGACGATCATTTCGGTAAGACCGGGCTTGAGCCCGGCAATCGACTTCAGGTAGAACTCCTTCCACTGATCGCGAGAGACTTCCGGACTGGCGATAATCACCGCATCGAGGAGAATGTCCCGGTTTGTGAGCCCCGCCTGAGGCGCGGCGAGCGGGCTGCCTTTGAGGGCGAGAAACGGGAGATGATAGTCGTGGGCTACCTTGACGTATGTGGCAATCAGCGCGGGCGTGGTGAAAAGCGAGCCCATATGGCTATCGAGATGTGTCGGACGAATCCCGAGCTCCAGGGCGCGGTCGATTTGCGCGCGGATCTCACGCTCAACCTCGACGGGCTTCGCCTTCGCCGCGACCAGTTTCTCTTCGTTTGGAAAAGTACCGGCTGAATCGAGCAGGCTCGGAATCTTGTCCGCCGGCGAGACGCTGCCCCAGCGATACGTTTCCCATTCGCTGGTCAGCGTGAGATGCAGGCCGAGATCCGCGTTGGGATGCGCCCGGGCGTAAGCGGCAACCTCGGTGACCCAGGGCGTCGGCATCATGATGCTCGCGGACGAAATTGCGCCTTTGTCCAGCGCGTCGAAGCTCGCCGCATCGACCGAGTGAGCGGCGCCGAGATCGTCGGCGTGAAGAATGAGGAGTTTGGCGTCTTTGGGATAGCCAAGCCGCTCGGCTATTGTCCTCGTTTGGGCGGGAAGCGTTGATGCAAGAAGGACCAACAGCACTGACGACCGTAGCAGCGGCTGCATGGGAAGCCTTTGAAATCGGGGAAGGATCAAGGACGGTATGATGCAACGCTATCAGCGCCCGGGTCGCATGGAAAGCAGATGTTCAATCTCCCCGCGGCGGGTACCGCAGATATAATATGTTGGATGCTCACACGGTGCCGATTCGCCATCAACGCCCAGCTGCGACTCACATGACAAAATTCGCCAACATCCTCGAGACCGTAGGCAAGACTCCCGTTGTCAGGATCAACAAGCTCGCGCCGGCGAACGTCAATCTCTACGTCAAGATCGAAGCCTTCAATCCCCTTGGCTCGGTGAAGGATCGGCTCGCCCTCGGCATCATCGAAGACGCTGAGAAGAAGGGCGCGCTCAAGCCCGGTCAGACCGTGTGCGAGGCGACGAGCGGCAACACCGGCATTGGACTCGCGATGGTGTGCGCGGCGAAAGGTTATCCGCTTGTGGTGACAATGGCTGAATCCTTCAGCGTCGAGCGACGCAAGCTGATGCGCTTCCTCGGTGCGAAGGTGATTCTCACCCCCGCACCGGAAGGCGGAACAGGAATGGTGAGAAAAGCCAACGAGCTCGCCAAGAAGAACGGGTGGTTCCTGACGCGACAATTCGAGAACGAAGCCAATGCCGACTACCACTCGCGCACGACGGCGCGGGAGATCGTCAACGATTTCGCCGGCGAGCGGCTCGACTACTGGGTGACGGGGTTCGGAACTGGGGGCACGCTCAAGGGCGTTGGTCGTGTTCTCGCTAAGGAGCGGCCCGAGGTGAAGATCATTTTATCAGAGCCGGCCGACGCGCCGATGGTCACGAGCAAAACGCCGCAGGAGCGAAACCCTGACGGTTCGCCGAAGTCGCGGCACCTGGCGTGGAAGCCGCATCCGATCCAGGGGTGGAGTCCCGACTTCATTCCGAAGCTCACCGGCGATGCGCTGGATATGAAGCTGGTGAACCGCGTCATCACCATACCGGCGCCACTGGCGATGCAGTCCAGCAAGCAGCTCGCGCAGAAGGAAGGAATCTTCGTCGGTACCTCGGCCGGCGCGACATTCGCCGCTGCACTCGAGGTGAGCAAGGACGCGCCAAAGGGCACGACGATTCTCGCCATGCTTCCCGACACCGGCGAGCGGTATTTGAGCACGCCACTGTTCGCGGACATCCTGGCCGAGATGAACGAAGAGGAGTTGGCGATCGCGGCCGCGACCTGATTCAGAACAGATACGACTGGGGCCTCGAGGGCCCCAGTCCCTCCCTACCCGTCGGTTCTTAGCGCGCTGCCTACTCGCTCAATTTCAACGAGCAGTTACCCGGCGCACGTTCCATCCGGCCACTACCAGGCGCGGAGGAGAGCCACCCAGGTCGCGAACGCGGTACGTCGCCGTGATGGTTCGGGTCTCACCTGGGAGCAGCGAGATGTAGTTGTCCTCCCACAGCACTGGCAGCGCTTCCTCGTCGACGCGCCCGGTGATCTGCATTCGCATGAAGAACGCAATGGACCGGCCGGGATTTGTCAGCGTGACTCGTGCCTGCCCCGTGCCGCTACTGCTGCTGAAACGTGCAGTCGCACTCACCCCGGCGTTCGGCATGCTCCTGAGCGCGGTGTAATCCGCGTATTTCTTTACGGGCGTCATGTACCAGGTCGACGTGTCGGCCAGCACATCTGGTTGCGAGGACAACCAGTAGAGATTCGTGCTGACGGGATGTCCGCCCGCATCCATCAGTCGCAGATCCGCGAAATACGCTCCCGAGATACCCACGGGCTCGGGCAAATTGAAGACTCGCATACTGCTGTCCCCCGGCACATCGATCACGGTGTCGCGCGCGAATTTCTCCGATCCATCGATTCCCAGAATTCGAGCACGCAATCGCACTCCTCGCAAAGGAGCGCGACTCTTCTCGCTATTCACAATGGCTACAGATCGATCGTCGTACGAAAACAGCACGTGCACCGGCTCGTTTGCCTTCTTCGCCCCGAAGTATCCGCCGGCCGGTCGCAGGTACCAATCGAACAGGTGCCAGTAGATGGAAGGCCACGCGTTGTTGAACATCCACTGGATCACACCCGTCGAGACGTACTGGTTGCGGCGATACGCCTCGAACATCGCGCGCTCGTTCTCGTACGTCATAAGCTGCGAAGTGATGGTGTAATCCTCGACGGTGGTGGGCGCGCCGAAGCGTATCGACAGCGCGGCGCTATAGCGATCGAGCAGGTGCGAGAAGACGCCGCTCGCGGCATGGTAGACCCAGACGCTGTCCAGCGGCCACTTGATGTCCCGCGCAGGAATCATCCGCCGAATGCTCTCGATCGGCGGTATCGCGGCGCCGGCGCTCGTCTCCGTGTTGTAGGCCCACGCCCCGCCATGAGTGCTGTCCTGCAGCCAGTACGACGGCGGAACCCAATCGTACGGTCCGGTCATCTTCACACCACTCGCTCCCGAGACCTCAGTTGGCGTCGCGCTGGCGGAGGAGACTGTAGGGTTGGGCCATGCTTCCTGCTGCTCGATGTCGAGGTAGATCTTTTCGACGTCCGCGGGTGGCGGATTGTCACTTCCATTCAGCCAGACGAAAACGCTGGGATGGCCGCGCAGCCGTCGGATCTGATCGCGGAGTGATGCCGCTGCCACCGCGTACTGTTCCGGCCCCCATTTCTTCCATTCTTCCCACGCGTCGCAGCACACCCATCCCGTCATCACGAGGAGGCCGAGGCTGTCGGTGCGCTGGAAGAAACGGTCGTTCTCGTAGTTGCCTTCCAGCCGCATTGTGTTGAGATGCATGTCGAGCGCGTAGCGGAGCTGCGCATCCTGCCGCTCCGGCTGCGGACGGAAAAAAATGTCGGGCGCCCAGCCGCCGCCGCGGATCAGAATGCGGCGACCGTTCACGCGGAAGAGGCGCCCGCCCTTCGGCGTCGACTCGGAAGTGATCTCTCGAATGCCGAACCTAAGATTTTGCCGATCCGACACGCGGCCACCGCTCAGGAACTCGAGAGACAGATCGTATAGCTCGGGCCTGCCCAGCTCCGCTGGCCACCAGAGGCGCGCGTTCGCGAAGCGGAGCTGCGGGAAACTGTCAGGCGTGAAGCGCACGAATGCGCTGTCCTGTGGTGCCAGCGTGACGGACCGGCTGAACGCGACGGTTCCGATCCGACCTCGCAGCGTCCCGCTGATCGCGCGTGATGTGAGGTTCCTCAGATTGGCAGCGACTGTGAGATCCGCGCTCCGCAGCGTTGCTGTGTCGACGTGGCTCACGACCTCTGGACTACGTACGACGACATCGCCGCTGGCGCTCAGGTATACCGGCTGCCACAGTCCCATGTTCTTGTCCGGCGGCGACGGGTTCCAGTCGACCCAGGTCGTCTGCAGGTCCGGTGGCGTGGGCGCAAAGACTTCGACCGCGAGTGCGTTCGCGCCGTTCGCTCGGAGCGCGTCGGTGACGTCCAACTCGTAGTGTCGGTAGGTGCCGACAACCGCGCTCGAATCGGCAAGGCGTCGACCGTTCAGCCAGATGTTCGCGCGGTAGTTGATGCCATCGAAGTGGAGTGTGACGCGCCTGCCACGCATTGTCGCAGGCACTCGGAACGTGCTGCGGTACCACCAGGGCACGGCGTAAGGGCTCTGCGGATCCATCGCCGTGTGCGTAAAGTTCGCGCCGATCGGGATGGTCGTCCCGGGCAGCTCCCGGAAATTCATCCCGAAGAACGGGTCGCGATACAGGCTGTCGTCGACGAGTGTGCCTACCACCGTCGACGGGACCGTTGCGCGGTACCAGCCTGTCGGATGATAAGCGACCGCGGAGATTACGGCCCCATCGGTACCGACCTTTGCCGACGACTGAATGAGCCAGCCGGCGTGCAGCATTTGCTGCTCTTGCGCCGGTGCGGTGCCTGCGGTCCAGAGAAGTATTGAGAGGACCGCCGAGATCCGCTTCATGGACTTGCCTCCTGGTGAACGAACTTCTGCGAACTGCGAGAAGAACAAGGTGATAGGTACAAGGTGATAGGTGCCAGGTACCGGGAAAAGCCCGCATCGTACTGAGCCTGAGAAAACTCCTAACCGTCTATTTCATGAAGATCTTCGACGCGCCACGCGAGAAGTGACTTGTCAGCGTACGATCCGTCCTCCTCCTCGCAGT